>NZ_RRYV01000173.1 GCF_014861395.1 Psychrobacter sp. FME13
TCTTTGGGGTAGTATAAACCTCTTATGCACTGTCCAAGTTTATTATGCCACTACAGGTGCACCCCATGCCTTTAGCGTATTCGGTAGTGATAGATATGATGCACGTGCAGATGAGCGCTCTTGGAAACGTTATTTGGACTTTTTAGCAGAAGAATATAAATAGTCTAACCGCGTAAAAAATAAGAACGCCTAAATAAGAAGACCCAAATAAAAAGCCACTTCAATCGATCATCTTCTGATCTTAATTGAGGTGGCTTTTCTGTTCTAAGAATTTGATGCTTTATATTTTTTGAAATACCAATAGTTGATTATTGGCAGGCATTGCATAAGTATTATTCAGTTGCAAATGATGTTCACTTGCCAAACTGACAATGTCCTCTTTATGGCGAATACCACTATCAGGATTGCCTGCTCTCAACATCGCATCAAATCGCTGATTGCCCTCACTGGTATATTTACCATCTTCGTTAAACGGGCCATATACGATCAGCTTTCCACCGATAGGGAGCGCATCACCAGCCAATGCAAATAACCGTTCAACCAAAGCCCAGCTGATAATATGCAGCGTATTAGCCGTAAACATTGCATCATAAGGTAAGTTTAACTGGCTATTGACAGGTACGGCATCCGTACTCAAATCAAACGCTAAAGGGGCATATAGATTGGGCGCAGGGTAAGCATGATGCCAAGCTATTATGTGCCGATGATTACTAATCACATCGCTCGTTTGCCATTGTAGCTCAGACAGATTGGGCGCAAAATGCACACTATGCTGACCAGTTCCAGAGCCAACCTCTAGCACATGTCTAAAGCCTTGTAGCTCAATTTGCAGCACTTCTAAAATAGGCTGCTTATTATTCTCACACGCTTGAGAGACTGGCAGTGCAGCGATGTCCACTTTATTATTCAAATCATCATTATGCATTACGGCTCTCTCCAAACTGTCTATGGTACTTTTGGCAGTAGTTGCATATATCAACAAGCATTGCCAAACAACTCACTATCAGTAAATACCTGCTTCTACCCCAGCAGCTAGCGTCATGGCAAGCTCTTCTACTTGCGCAGTGAAGCTCTCTTGCCAATCGCCCTGTAGTATCAGCGCCTCTTGTACCCAAGACCAGCGCAATCCCGTGGTAATGGTTTTGAGCGCAAGCTTGGTACCCGTACCATCATGCCCTGCCCGTATGTATACCGCAAATGGCATGCCCTGCTTTTCTTCTAGTACAGGATAGTAGCAACGATCAAAGAAATCCTTGGTCAGCCCTGCCATATACGCTAGGTTTTCGGTCGTACCTAGCAGTAACGCATCAGCAGCTAATACGTCTTCTGGCTGCGTGTCCTGCGGTGATTTCAAAATGACAGCGATATCTATATCAGAATGATTGGCACCGTCATAAGCTGCCTGCGCCAATTGCTGAGTATTAGGCGATGGCGCATGAGCGACGATGAGTAGAGTCTTAGTAGACATACTAAGCGTCAGTGCCGTTGTTAAATACTAGATTTTGAGTAATGGCAGGATCCAAGCTGTTGCCTACTGGACACGTTAACGCTGCTTTATAAAATCGTTTTAAGGTGCTCTCATCCAACACACGTGGAAAATTAACGATAATGTGTATTTCACTCACACGCCTTGGTTTGGCAGCCATGACTTTGGTGACTTCTGCGGTCGTACCTGAGATATCGATATCCATCGCTTCGGCTTTAATACCGATAATCGTTAAGATACAACTGCCCAGACTGGTGGCTAGCAAATCAGTGGGAGAAAACGCTTCGCCCTTACCGTGATTGTCCGTCGGTGCATCGGTGATGATTTGATTGTTAGACTGTAGATGAATAGCTTGTGTGCGTAAATTACCTTGGTAGGTTACTTTCGATGTTGTCATGGCGCTTCTCTTTTATAGTTGTTGTTTCTAGATTACTTCTTTTTAAAATATTAAGTGGCACAGGCTATTTTCTGTTAGGTTTAAAATTTGATTACTAATACCACCTGTTCCAATATGCCATATATTTTTTATATGATAGCCATTTACATTAACTATTTTCTAGTAAAATTCAAAAAATACACGTAAACGCACCACGTAACTCATGCCTCTCTCAAGTTCTTAATCTATATTATGTACTGCCAGTATAGAGGTAAGATTTCGTATTAGAGCTTTCTCGAAACCCCGCTACAATATGAAAACAAAGCTTTTCAATATCTATTACTCGCTGGTTAAGAATACTGAATGTATATCGCCCTCCGATGTCAGCGGCTTTCTCACGGCCATGAGCAATAGCGTTTCTATGTTCTTTAATTTCATTCAAAATCCAAACATTTATACCTTCAGGTATAGGGGTGCCCTCAAGATGAAAAATACCCCATATATCTTCTATTTGTTTATTCGAAATATTTATACCATCTGTAGGAAACACTGAATTATCTATATCTACTGGTTCAGACGAAAACAGTGCATCAAAGAATTCTTTCTTCTTGTCCCATACTTTCTTCTTGCCGCTTCCAACTAAAGCATTAAACTTTCCATCAAGAACAGTACATAATAAATATCTCTGATAGTCCATCGGCTTCAGCTGTTCCTGCCTTAATATTTCTAAATATCTAGAAACCACACTAGTAATCGTGTACTCAATAGACGAATACAATGATACGAAAAGATATCCTTTTTGGATTTTAATCAGTTCGGAATTTTGATTATCTAGTTCAAGACTCGAAATGTGACTAATCAATTCTTTTGACTGATTGAGTCTATCCATTATTTCCAATTCAACTGATTGATACATAACTACTTAAACCTATCGTAACAATAATCAATTCTTGCATTTAGTCTAGGTCTAGAGTTTGTTGCACCAGAAGTAAGCTGGGTTAATTCATCATCATCTATCCATACTGATACATTTTTACCTCGTATATCTATACCTTCTTCTATTGCATCAGCAGCTCCAATCGTTAGTGCTTCAAACAAATTAAATGGAGTTGTTGTTCGAATTCCTCTTTTAATTCCATCTGGAAGTTCATATGCTAAGGCCTCAAAAGTCTTTTCAAACGTAGAGCGATTTTTTTTGTAATCAAAAGAGGTAGACGCATCCGCCATATAGTCATTTAAAAAACTAACAACACTATGTTCAAATCTATTTCTATTATTCTTGTATGCAAAAAATCTGAGTATCAACTCATTCTTCGTACCATCTTTGACTTTTGCACTTGGAAGATTAACTACAGCATTGAAACATTCATTTTGTGCTAACTCACTAATAAAGTCGTTAAATTGCCCACGAAAAACACATGATCTAATTTCTTGATCTGTTAATTTAATACCACCAGTATTTAATCTTTCAAAAAGATCAAACCGAACTTTTAAATCACTTTTATCACTTAACGTAGTGACTTTTAAAGGTCTGAGAGAAAATTTCAACTTTAGAGTTTGTGGTAAATCATTGAAACTAGCACCGTTATACTCACTTAAAACACTTAGTCCACTTAGAACTAATGAATTTTTAAATCCGAACTTCGCTAGTTGGTACTCATTGCCAACAAAATGAATTAAAGAATTTAAACGCTGAACTCCATCTATAAGTTCCCAAGAACCATCTTTATTTGCAGCCATAAATAGACTTGGTACAGGAATACCTAAAAAAACAGACTCTATTAACCTTGATTGATTTTCTTTAGGCCACCTGAACTGACGTTGATATTCAGGAGCAATATCTACAATACCTTCATCTGTCATTGAGACCAACTCTTTAACTGAGATATCAAAGGAGTCAAAATCAACTTTCCTAGTTTCTTTGTCTAGTTGGTTAACAAAATCTTTCATAATCTCTCCTGATTTCTTATGAGAAACTGCATTTTTCATTCTAAGTTCCAACTCTTTATTAGGTTCTAATCTTACAATAGTAGCACGAGCTAATAATATATCGAAGAAAGCCTAATGATATACTTTTTATAATTTTAAATAATAAACCTATAAAAAAATACGCATCTATAAATTCATTAGAACTATAAATATAATCTATCAAGTATTTTATAATAGAAAAATTTTATGCACATAGAAAAGCCCTTGACGAATTAACGTTGGGGGCTTTATCTAGAATAGAGAGCTGACGATGACCTACTCTCACATGGGCGCACAACACTACCATTGGCGCTACGATGTTTCACTTCTGAGTTAAAATATAAAATAATAGCTAAAGCCTAAATGTAGTTTTTGCAAACTGACGACTCTATCTATTTGAGGATTAAGCTGTTCAAATAGTAATATCTATGAAAACCTAATAGCCACAAACTCACCTTCCTTAAACAATTTATTAGCTAAATCTCGCTGAAATGTACGTCCAATAACCTAAGAGCAGTATGAACAAGCCCCAAGACAGTAAAAAGCATAAGTAGTACGACTCGCTATCAAGTGCCACATAATAGTAAATGGCCAGTCCAGTACTCACTAACAGAGAGACTGAATATGCGATAAGTAAGGTAAACAGAGCGGTATTTTCAAATTCGGATAAAACGGGGCTATTCTCTGCACAAATATAAAAGAGAAAACCAAGTGAAAAAGCCCCACCAATCGTAATATGCAAAAATGATATTAGAACCAGTGACCAAATTGACATAAGTTTTCCCTTTGCTGCCTCAATTCTTTCTTAAAAATTCTGAGTTATAACGTTGATAACTTAGTCCGGTTATATTTTAAATGGTGTCAGATCTATCTTTTCAAACTCACATACTGCTTTTATACTAGGATTTTCACTTAATCGATTTAGATACATTGCCAAGTTTTTATAGGTCATAGGCGACTTTTCTGATACCAATGACCACTCCGCCAACATAAATAAGAAATAATCACATGCCGATAGTTTTTCACCAAGCAAAAACTCATTAGACTCCAGCTGATCATTAATAATAGACAAAGCCTCTGCAATACGATCATCTTGAGCAGATATAACACTTGGTATATTACGTTCATCATTGGTGTGACGATGTGGATAATAACGAACCATCAGCTCCGCTTGCAATGTGTTGTTTAAAAATGCCAGCCATTGAAAAAACAACGGGCGTTTAGGGTCGCCAAGTGCAGGTATCAACTCATACTCTGAATATGATTCACAAATATGAATGCAAATAGCAGGACTCTCAAAGATTGCCTGCCCATCATCAACCAGCGTTGGAATACGTCCAGCAGGATTCAACCTCAAATAATCAGCTGATTTGTGTCTGTTACTCTCTCTTTCAACCAGTATTAATTCATAATCCGCCTGTACATGATGCAGCAAAAAATGTGGCGCTAAACTCGCATTGTTCGGATAATAGTAAAGTTTAAACAAAACAGACTCCATTCTAAGGCTGAAAGAGAGCGATAGTAATTTACTATCTGGCTGATTAACTGACTGAGACATATTTTAAATCAAAGCTTAATCGCTTAATAGAAGCTCACTAGTGGCTTTAGCTGTTAAATCTGCTTCTAATAGCAGGTTCATCGTTATTGATGCTTTTGATCGTCTCAAACCCTTCTTTCGTACCAAAATATAGAGCATCTGTTTTTTTCTCTCTATAAAAACGCAGTTCATCGCCATTACTATCAGTTAGCGTAAACTCATTAAAGAGTTTTTCCCAGTGCGCTTTCTTTTCAGATTCGTTATGATCCGCTTTAAATGTCGGCTTTAAAATATACGCAAGGTCGTGGTCTTCCTCAGTGGTTAGCAAAGGCAATAACTCTTTATGCGTGGTTAGATATAGACATATTTTTTCGATATCATCTAAAGTTTCTTTGCTATCAGTTAGTTTGATAATTAACATCGGTTTATATCCTCATTTACTTTTTAGCTTGCACTTTATAAAGCATTGTTTAACTTGCTGCCATCTGAGTCAGATCAGATGCTATTCCATCTGCCATCTATTATCTACCCATACCGCATCATTGTCATCTAGATGAACGTGCCATTCTGCATCAGCAACCACGAGACGAATCTCAGTCAGACATTGTAGCCAATGATTGATGCTATACATCAGGACCTCCACATCTACGCTAGCAGGCATTTTAGTAGCACCTGCTAATATCACTTCTGACTCACTATCATCATAAGCATAGAGATCAAAAGATTCCGCGTCTTCTGCATGTTCAAAGCTATCATTATATTTATCAATGATAAGCGTAATGTCTTCTTGCTCCTGCTCAGTCAAAAGCGTCGTACGCTCAGCGGTATAGTAGAGAGAAACGCCCATAACATGCTCCTAAATATAAAAGTAATTATGAATAGTAACACACAGAGCCGTGCCTAAGAATTAAGAAATCTAGCACTTTTTCACAGACAAAGAAAAGCCCCTTGATACAAGGTATCAAGGGGCAAATCAGGAATAGAGAGCTGACGATGACCTACTCTCACATGGGCGAACCCACACTACCATTG
>NZ_RRYV01000174.1 GCF_014861395.1 Psychrobacter sp. FME13
TGGTGCCCAATACTTTACCGATACTGACTGAGGCTATAATAGCTATGTCTCTAACACCGCAACCTCTCACCGTCATTAGCCGTATGATGTCTTCTATTTTAGAGTGACAGCCCTTATAAGTTAAGGCATGGTCACCAATGAATTGACGTTTGCAGTCCTTGCATTGGTAGTTCTGCTTGCCATAGCTTTTTATGCCGTTTTTCTTTAAACTGGGACTGTGACAGTCGGGGCAGCTGATATCTATTTGTGTCTTCATAACCTCAAATATATCATCTTGCTTTGGCTGTCACCCTCCTTTATTTCTTCAGCATACTTTCTGACACACCACCATAAATTGTTGTAGAGTAAGTGTGCAAGCGACTTAAGAGCCAAATATTTATTTGAGCGAAAACTCACGTTCATAAATCATATTAATCAATGGTATTTGCTCGAGCTGCTTAACAACTGCAACCACTATAAATCATTTTGAGCACTCGTTCAAATTATATTTGAGTGAACGCTCAAGTTATTTGTAAATTTGGTTTACATTGTGAGTGGATACCTAAAATGGTAAGTACCAAAGCGTTTATAGATAAGGGTTTGTCATAATCAGATATATTGGAGAAAGCTTAGGGCGTGTTTGATCTTTCACAAATAGGCACTGCTGATTGCTAAAATTGTTCCAGACAAGGCGCAAAGCGACGATAATGCAAATGCCGTAGCTAGATTTGCAACGCAGTATGGTGCAGTTTTAGCATCAGCCGTAGGGACAGGACTCTTTTTTGCCGCTCCATTGCTAAAAATAGACGCTTAGAAAGACTAAACTTACTATTTTTACCTTAGAATCGCCTAAAAAATAGTCTCTGTCAGTGCTATGGTTGAATATCAAACACGCCCTAACCATACCTAAAAAAATATGCAGACATGGTTGCTGGCTTGAATGTTCTTGGCTTGATGACTGTTAGCTTGAATGTTTCTACCTTGATGGTTTATTTACTTTTAGAGATTTTCCCTTTGGGCGGTTTGTCTTTGAATGGCATGATGAGTAAATTCCATAACGATGCATTTTGTTCGGGCAGAGGATATTCTTTTAAACCAATATCCAACTCGCTGTCAGATTTTTTTGCTTCACTCTTATAGCTACCAAACAACTTATCCCACCAAATAACGCTAAAACCAAAGTTTGAATCGGTCTCGCTCACGCGTTTACTGTGGTGGATGCGATGCAAAATTTGAGTCATCAATATTAATCGCAATGGTTTTTCGATAGCAGGTGCTAGGCGAATATTGGCATGATTAAACATGGCCAGTCCATTTAGAACAATTTCAAAAATTAATACAGCGATGGCAGGTATGCCCAACAAGCTAACGGCAATGAACTTGACGACGATACTCAATAAAATCTCGATAGGATGAAATCTCAGACCCGTACTGGTATCAATGTGTGCATCGGCATGGTGTACTCGATGCAAGCGCCATAGAGTAGGGACGCGATGAAACAATCGATGCTGCCAATAGATGACGATGTCGAGCAGCAGTAAGCTCAATATAATAACTACAATACTGGGCAGCTCAATGATATTAAATAAGCCAATACCATGCTGTTGGTTATATAGTGCCACAGCTGTCAGGCCGATAGGTATGGCCAACCGTGTGACGATAGAAGCCGCAACCACCAAGCTAAAGTTAGCAAACCAGCGTTTGCTACTTTTGATCGGGGATTTGCGTGCAGGCATGCGCCACTCAAGCAACATCATTATGACTAACACGCCAAAAAAAACGCCCAGTCTCCACCATACTTCATTTGTCATTGGTTAACTCTTTTGTTGATATACGTATTTTAAATCCTTTTAAATAAATGACGATATTCAGCTTTTGTGAATATCCGCTTCTAGTTGTTTCAGAGTGTTGTAGCCACCATGAATGCGGGTGAAAACAGTGACGGCACAAGCAGTCGCAAAAATGCTAGCGAGTACAGCAAAATGCTGCGGCCACAGACAAAATGCTACAAATATTGCGATGGTCTCGGTACCTTCAGTCAGACCGTTTAGATAATAAAAGCTTTTGTATTTAAACTGCGGCTTATCCAAATTGAACTTTTCAGCGGCAATGGCAAATGCCAAAAAGCTAGAGCCAGTACCAATAAATGTAGCCAATAATATAGCGCCAGCAATGGCATTTTGTTCAGGGTTTGCCAAAATAAAGCCAAGTGGTATGGCGGCATAAAATAAAAAATCCAAGGTAATATCTAAATAACCACCAGCGCTAGAGCTTTGTTTGGCGTAGCGAGCGAGTGCGCCATCAAGCCCATCAAAAACACGGTTCACCGCGATGGCAGCAAGTGCCCCATACCAAAACTCAAATGCGATTAATGGTAATGCCAACATGCCAATCAAAAACCCTAGCATCGTGAGTTGGTCTGGTGTGATACCGCGCTTGTGTAGTACTGCAACGACAGTGTTCAGCATCGGTTTGATAACGGGAGTGATAAACTTATCTAACATGCGAGCTGCCTTTTGTGTTTTGCTTTTTTGTCATTTTGAATGGGTGCTTGATTTCAATATCTAAAACTCTTGTCCTATCCTACATGAATAACCTTACCGTTGGCTGCTTCGGCATCGCTTTGGTCGTGCGTGACCATAATAGCAGGCAGCTTATGAGTGCGAATTTGATCGAATACCAATTGCCGCGTATCCATTCTCAATTGGGTATCAAGCTTGCTAAAAGGCTCATCTAGCAGTATCGCTTTTGGCTCGCTGAGTAGCGTGCGCAGTAAAGCAATCCGTGCTTGCTGCCCACCTGACAAATTGTCAGGATGGCGCTTACCCATACCTGCTAATCCAACTTGCTCTAGTGCCTGCTCAATTTTTTCTTTCCGCTGCTTCTTATTTCCTTTTGGCATAGCAAAAGCAATATTGCCTGCGACGGATAAGTGTGAAAACAGCAAAGGGTCTTGATACAGTACACCAATATGGCGTAAATGCGGCGGTAGGCTACAGACGTTTTCGTCATTTAACCACGCCTCACCTGTGGAGTGAAAGCCACTGGGCAAAGTGCCTGTGAGCCAGTTTAAAAAGCTTGATTTGCCACTACCAGATGGCCCCATCACTGTGAGTATGTCACCACCAAAAATCTGCTCATCGATGCTCAGTAGACGCGTGTCTTCCCGATATAGTTCTAAGTTTTTTATTTGTAAAGATGATGACATCAAAACCCCTTTATTTATATGGTCATTATTGGCTGGTTTAGGGCATATTAATGAGTGTTGTTTGTACCACTTTTAAAAATATATTTTGGTAGCAGGCTTGCTAGCATAAACCCAATCAGTGGTAGCAACATTTGAATAATGGCATACACTGCACTGGTGCGTCTACTGGCGCCGTTCGCGAGCGCCACCGCTTCTGTCGTAATGGTGGCGATACGTCCACCACCTGCCAACAATGTCGGCAAATACTGACCAAAGCTTATCGCCAAACCCAGTGCGACGGCAATCAATATAGGTGTAAACAGCTGTGGTAGTTTTACCTGTAAAAACACTTTTAGTGGCGTGGCACCTAGGCTAGCAGCCACGCGAGCAAAGCGTGGATCTAAACGCCGATAGCTACTAGACAGTGATAAAAACACATAAGGCAATACAAACAGTAAGTGCGTAAAGGCCACATTAAAAAACGCTGCTTGATTATTGGCCAGTTGCTGTAGCCAGACTAAGCCAAATAGAAACGCGATACTCGGCACCAATAAGGGTAAATAAATGATTAAACTGGTAAAGCCAGAGAGTCGTTTCGCACTCAGTTGTTCCGCTTCTAAACACAGTAAAGTAAGCACAATAGCAAATGCAGTGCTCACAAGACCAATAGAGATGGTGTTAAATAGAGGCGTACCCATTTGCATAAAAGCGCTTTGAAAATGCAATAGGACAAACTGCTCTGGCAGTGCTGCAGGGAAGCGCCAAAACCCAGCAACAGACCACATAGCCAGACCAATAAGCGACATAAACATAAAGCCAATCACGATGACGGTCAAAGCGGCTGTGACTTTTTGCCATATTGCATCCGCATGATGGCGCGTGCCATTGATCAGCGAGCCACTACACATTACTTTTATCAGCTTTTCACCGCCTAGCCATAATGCGATTAGCCCAATGGTCAGAACAAGCTGTAATAGTGCACCTGCCGAGGCTTTTATACGCATGTTTAAATCGACATCATTGAACCATTGCATGATGGTAACGGCAAGCGTCGGCGGTGTGTTTGGCCCTAGGATAAGTGGCATCTCTACGCTAGCACTGGCATAGGCGAGTACCGCTAGGATAGGCAAACGTAGCAATGGATAGAGTAGGGGCAAGACGGCTTTAAAAAAGGCAGTTACGGGGTAATAACCCAGATTGATAGCCACTTTATATTGTTGACGTAGCTTTTTGCCGAGATCTGGTTGTGCCAATGCACCTAGGGCAATTAATAATAAAAAAGGCAATTCTTTTAAGGTCAAACCCAAGATAATACTGATACCGTAAGGGTCATGAGGAAATATGCCTTCTGGGGCTAATTCCCAACCACTTAACCACGGCGATATCAATCGTGCAAACATACCAGAGGGTGCGATTAAAAACCCAACTGCAATCGCTGCTGCAGCATGTGGAATGACCAAAATAGGGCTAAGTAAATGCTCAATACGAGTGAGCCAAACACTATTAAAGAATGCTGCTAATATCATCAAGGTCATGACAAAAGACAGCAAGGTACTGATCAGTCCTGTACCAACGCTGAGCAGCACCATCTGAGTAAGACCTGGCGTCATCCAAAGGTCTTTGAAGCCCTGTAGGCTGACGGTCGTTTGCTCAAGTGCAGGCACCCAGCTAAATGCAGGCAACAGTACACTGATTAGCCCACCCAGTACGGGCAGTATCAGTATCAGTAATAAAAACTTAGGGCTCAGGGTAGCGATATGTGTGAATAAATCTTTCTTATACATGGGGCTAGCACTAGAGTTTTTGCTAGCATTGGCCTGGCCTTGGGTGCTGCCTTTATTGGTGTCTTGGCTCATGGACTCACCCCATAACGTGTTTGCCAGCCTTGCATAATGGCCTCAACCCAGCTTGGATGTGGCTCACTCACAGTACGTTTGATGCTGTCAAATGGTAGCGCGCTAGGATGAGCTTTATCGGTCTTGAATAAGGCTTGTTGCTCAGGGCTGAGCGTCGACTGGATGAGTACGGTTTTGTCCCCCCATACAGAGGCGGTTTGTTTTTTGGCTTGTGCTTCTGGACTCATCAAAAAGTTGGCGACCAGCTGCGCCGCTTGAGGGTGACTGGCATTATAAGGAATGGCCACAAAGTGCGTGTTACTCAAACTGCCATCGCTCATGGCATAGCTACGGATGCTCTGGGGTAAGTCATAACGTTGTACCGCTGCTGGCACTTCTGGTGCCGAGAAGGTAAAGGCGAGACTCAGCTCGGTATCATCGACCAAGCGACGCATTTGTGCACCAGTTTGAACAAACTGCTCACCCTTGCGCCACAGTGTGGGGTGCAGATCGTCCAAAAACGCCCATAATGGATCTAGGACGATGGCTTTGTTTTCCTCAGTCGCAGGCATGTTGAGTAGAGATTTGGTGTCTTCACCAGTATCTGCATCATGTTGCTCATGTAACATGACCAAGGCATATTTTAAAAAGCTCATCCCCAAAAAATCAGGCGGTTTAGGATAACTAAAGCGCCCAGGGTTTTGTGCGGTCCAAGTGGTGAGTTCATTTAAGGTGGTGGGCGGCTTTTTGGTAGACATGCTGTCATAATAAAAAGTCAGTGACGCTTGTCCCCATGGTGCTTCCATACCGTTGACGGGTACGCCAAAATCGAAGTTAACCGCAGGATTGTTGTCTGGATCAGTGAGTGCAAAATTAGGTATCTTGTTTGACCATTGCTTGAGTAATAAATCGTTTTCACTCATGGTGGCAAAGTTTGCACCATTGATCCATATGAGATCAACGCTGCCTTTGTCATCATTATTGGCTGATTTTTCTGCTAGGACGCGACTGACGGCTTCGCTGGTATCACTCAGCTTTACGTGCACCAAGTTGATATTGTATTTTTCATCAACTTGCTTGGCCGCCCACTGTAGGTAGGCATTGATTTGAGGATCGCCGCCCCATGCATAAAAATAGACGTCTTGATTGGCACCTTGCGCCTCTATCAAAAAAGCGAAAGAGGACTCCACCCGACATTAGGGTGGAGGTGAATTTCGCATCACTAGCTAACCTCGCTGGTTCTGAATATATTGTTTAATAATATCTAA
>NZ_RRYV01000175.1 GCF_014861395.1 Psychrobacter sp. FME13
TCAATCAGGCAGCTTAATTCTATTTATTAGGTGTCTTAAGTTTGGGAGGGTTACCATAACGGCTATGGCAGTGACCAATGTCGCTGAGGTGCTGACTGCAAGGAAGGTATCCGTCAGTAAGCCTTTATATCTGCGTTTGACCCGGTTTTTGGCAGCACTGCCAGCAATCAAGGTCATGATGGTCAAAATAAGAAGTACTTCATACCATTGTTTACGTGCAAAAATCCAAGCCAATATCAAACCGATGAAACTAAGCTGCACCACCGTGCGAATCGCAGCGGTTAATAGTATTTTGGTCAGATGTAAGCGTAGTCGCCATGACACGATAAGAACGATGAAAATTAGACTGCTGGCAAGGGCGATATCACCGTAAATTAGAATCATCTGTATATCATCCGTACCGCTTATCGTTTTCTGTAACGATTAAAGGTATTGGTTTTGGTTGCTTGTGTTAAAAAACTTGGGATAGTATTCCTGCTTGCATATGCCAGTGATGATTGGCTAATGGCATGATATCTTGCGTATCATGAGTAACCCACAATAATGTGCGCCTTCTATCTAGCCGTAGCCAGCTCATAAGTAGTTGTACCAGCTGTGCTGACGTATCGACGTCTAAAGCAGCTGTAGGCTCATCTAGTAATAATACCTGCGGACTTAATTGTAAAAGACGTAAGGTATTGACCAACTGCCGTTCGCCACCAGATAAGTAAGTGGTATCTTGATACAAAAAATCAGCGTTTCGTTGCATATGTTCAAGCTGTGCTATATGCCAATCTATATCAAAACGGCGCTGCTGATGAGCTTGTAGACTATAGGGTATTTTTAGATTGTCAATGACACGGCCTTCTAGTAACTGTGGATGTTGTGCTAGTAAGGCTATCTGGGTGCGCCATTGTGTGGGAACGGTATCGTGAATGCTCTGATAGGCATTGATACTTGAGATGTCATCGTTATTTAAGTAAATATCACCGCGGCTTATAGGCAATAGTCCTGCTAATACTCGTAACAATACGGATTTTCCACTACCAGAAGACCCAGTCAAGACGGTTACTTGCCCTGCCAGCAGCTGACCAGTCACACCATTTATTAATACTCGTTTATGGGTAATAGAAATAGGGTCGGCTGCTACGAATTTTCTGAATTTATCAGACCATTTTTGATAAATGCTAGGTGGTCGAGATGTTTTTGTGTCAATGTTTGTGTCATGATCATGGGTATAGCGACTAGCTGTGTCTTGGCTGTACACCCAAACATTCTCGAATGTTAGCTTAACATCATGCACATTTTTACCATTTTGTTTACTCATACCTTAGTATCACTGTGCATTCATTTGCTCGTTAATGGCTTGTTCAATGGCAGTACGTAATTTTTGTGGCACACGGATAGGGCGCATAGATGCAGTGTCATTACCAATGGTATTTGATCTTACTTGATTTTGTACACAGGCAATAACGATTTTGGCGCTACTTAATAAACTGCTGCTCGCATTGATATTATGGCTAGTGGTGCTGTCTGCTATATGGCGATGAATACTTTGATGAAAAATTATACTGGCAGGCTTTAACTCTATTTTATCGACACGCACGCTGATGACTTCATCTAAGAGAATGGCTCGTTTGTATTGCAAGTCTGCTTGACTCACGACAAAATGCTGTACATCACCTTTATCCGTCTGCAAAAAATAGCCATTCAAACCAAGATGACTAAACCAATCGCGGCGGCAGTTTTCGAAAAACACCAAATGATTGGCATGGTAGACTATACCGCCAGCATCAGTATGGTTAATATAGACATTATAATCTTTAGCAAACAATGGCGTAATTTCGTTGGTCGCTGTTAATGCGGTAATTGGACTTTTGCTATTAGTGGTTGTCATAATCATGCTCGGTATTGTTATCAGTATAAATAAATAGAAATGGTTTGAAGTTTTTGCTAAATAGCTGCTAAGGGGCACTCTAGTAATTTCTGTTTTTGTCTAATAATAATGTCGTTTTTTAATGATAGGGTTGGAACGATAGTAACGTGTTGTCCAAAACTATGAGAGAAACAATAATTAATAATAAGAGCTACTCTAGCTTAAGATATCAGGACACGCAATAGTTAGGTCGCTCTACGTCTGTTATCATAGGGGTTTGTATTTTGCCTCTCAACTATTCGTATTAGTACCGTATTTTCATCAATCAGTATAGGATAACTTATGACCCGTTTTGTCAGCTTTAATATTAATGGTATTCGTGCTCGCCAACATCAACTTGAGGCTGTGCGAGACGTCATCGATCCTGATGTGATGGGTCTGCAAGAAACCAAAGTACATGATGAGCAGTTTCCTATAGAAAATATAGAAAGTTTGGGTTATCACGTAGAATATTTTGGGCAAAAAGCACATTATGGTGTTGCGCTTTTATCTAAAGTCGCACCTATTTTTGTGCAAAAAGGTTTTCCTGGTGAAGATGAAGAAGCACAAAAGCGTTTCATTCATGCGCGGTATGAGTTTGATGGATGTGAAGTCGATGTTCTCAATGGTTATTTCCCGCAAGGAGAAAGCCAAGATCATCCGACCAAATTTCCGATGAAACGTGCTTACTATGCAAACTTGATGACTTATATTGATACGCTAAAAGCAGAGGGTCGTTCACTCATCATTATGGGAGATATGAATATCGCTCCAGAGGATGTTGATATCGGTATCGGTGAAGCCAATGCAAAGCGCTGGCTTAAAAATAGAAAAAGCTCTTTTTTGCCAGAAGAACGTGAGTGGTATAGTGCATTGATGTCACGTGAGTTGACGGATACGTACCGTTTGCATTATCCAGAAAGCACTGAGTTTTATAGTTGGTTTGACTACCGTAGCCGAGGTTTTAATGATGAGCCTAAGCGTGGACTGCGTATCGATCATATTCTGTGTACCGCAGATTTAGTTGATGCATGTGTTGAGGCAGGTATCAGTTATGAGCTGCGAGCGATGGAAAAACCCTCTGACCATGCGCCAATTTGGTCGGCTTTTGATTTAAAAAAATTGTAGTAAACATATAGTATTAAGGCGTGTTCTAATTAAACTATATCCTCTCAAAACTGAACAATAAGGATTTCATAATGGCTGTCGGAAATGTAGCAATACCCAATACGATTTATCCTATCGAAGGTATCAAATTGAGTGCGACCGCAGCGGGCGTGCGTTACAAAGACCGTGACGATTTGGTCGTGATTGAGATAGCAGATACGGCGACTACTGCTGTTGTTACTACCAAAAATACTTTTTGTGCTGCACCTGTAAGTGTCTTACGTGAGAATTTTGCGAAAGCCAGTCCACGCTATTTGGTGACCAACACAGGCAATGCCAATGCAGGAACGGGCGCTGATGGCAAACGTCGTGCTATCGATATCTGTACTGCACTGGCTAGTAAGGCAGGGGTGGATAGTAGTAGCGTATTGCCATTCTCTACTGGTGTCATTGGTGAGCCGTTGAATAGCGATGCAGTGATCGCAGGTTTGGATAATGCGCTTACCAATCTAGGCGCTGATAATTGGCTTGCAGCAGCAAATGGTATTCGCACTACTGACACCATTCCTAAGCTTGCCAGCCAAAAAATTGATGTTGCTGGCACTAACTACCACGTTACAGGAATGTCAAAAGGCTCAGGTATGATACGGCCAAATATGGCCACCATGCTGGGTTACGTAGCGACTGACGCCAATATCGCAGCTAACGTATTACAAGAAATGCTAAGTGCCATCAATGAGCAGTCTTTTAACCGTATTACTGTCGATGGTGATACCTCGACCAATGACTGTTGTGTCTTGATAGCCACTGGTGCTGCTAGCTCAGAGGTGATTGATAGCCCAGAACACCCACATTATAAAGCTGTGTTTGCTGCTTTGAGTGAAGTGTTCTTACGTTTGGCACAATTGATTGTGCGTGACGGAGAAGGCGCAACCAAGTTTATGACAGTAAAAGTTACTGGTGGTCAGACGACACAAGAGTGTTGTGATGTGGCGTATGCCGTTGCTCATTCACCACTCGTAAAAACAGCGTTCTTTGCCAGTGATGCTAACTGGGGACGTATCTTAGCTGCTGTTGGCTATGCTGGTGTTGAAGATTTGGATACCGAACAAGTCGATGTCTATCTCGATGATGTGATGATATGTGAAAATGGCGGTGTTGCGCCCAGTTATATGGAAGAGGCGGGCAATACGGTCATGAGTCGCCCTGAGATTACCATCCATATTGATCTTGCACGTGGTGATTTCAGTGATACGGTATATACCTGCGATTTATCCTATGACTATGTCAAAATAAATGCCGATTATCGTAGCTAAAAGTGCCGATATATTGTGCAATTATGAATAGATATCGCACATGATAAAAAGCCTCTAAAGTATTAGAGGCTTTTTTTGTTGTTTGTAAGGTAATGCTTTTGGGAATATATCTAACTATAGTCGAACGATTATAGATTGTACAAATAGTACATCTAAGGAGGGTAACGCCGTAGCGGTTTAGTATGGTCAGTGAAAAGTAATATCAATACACCATGCATCGCTGATATAAATTTTTCTCGCTTGCTGTGCCTGCGCAGACAGAGGCTACAAAAAATCGATATCAGCAATACCGTAGCGTTTTTAGGATATTTTGACTGTATTTCACTGACTATATATGTTTAACATTAACACTGGCTATAATTAACACTAAATCCACGAGTCGCTGTAGGTATGCGGTTGTCTGCATAGATGGCAAGTCCGCCACGTGATGTTTCCTTATATTTATCGAGCATGTCAGCCCCTGTTACTCTCATGGTTTCGATCACTTTATCTAAAGAGACAAAGTGCTGTCCATTACCGCGGCAGGCAAGACGAGCAGCATTAACTGCTTTTACCGCGCCCATCGCATTGCGCTCGATGCAGGGCACCTGTACCAAGCCGCCAACAGGATCGCAGGTCAGGCCTAAGTTATGCTCAATGCCAATTTCTGCAGCATTGAGGCATTTGGCAGGATCGCCGCCTAGTATTTCGGCCAATGCAGAGGCTGCCATTGCACAAGCGGAGCCAACCTCACCTTGACAGCCGACCTCAGCACCAGATATTGAGGCGTTCTGTTTGATTAAGCTACCGATAGCGGTGGCATTTAATAAAAACTGGCGTGCACCTTCAATGCTGTAGTTTGCTAAAAAGTCACGGTAATAATGCATGACCGCAGGGATAATGCCTGCCGCACCATTGGTAGGCGCAGTCACAACATTGCCACCGTTGGCGTTCTCTTCATTGACCGCCAAGGCATATAGGTCAATCCAATCCATCGCGGCAAGCTTATCATTTTCCGTCAGAGTCTGGTGTTTCTCAGCGCACAATTGCAGATGCAAGGATTGAGCACGACGCTTTACATCCAAACCACCAGGTAATATGCCACTGCTTTGACATCCTCGTGTTACACAGTCTTGCATAGCCGTCCAAATAGAATCCAAATAAGCAAAAACGTCAGCTTGGTCGCGGTAGTGACATTCATTTGCCAGTACCAACTCGCTAATGCTCAGCTGGTGCTGATGGCATTGCTCTAATAGTTCTGCAGCGCTATTAAACGGGTAAGGAACCACATCAATTGTCGGGCTGGCATGATCTTCATCTGGATTGGTGGCATCTTCTTCATTAATCACAAAGCCGCCACCGACTGAATAATATGTTTTCTGATACAGAGTGCTATCTGTTAGTACTGCTCGAAGTGTCAGTGCATTAGGGTGATAGGGTAGAACCGTATCATCATGCCAATGAATGTCTTGCTCTGTATCAAATCCAATGCTATGTGTGCCTGATACCGCTAATACCTTGTCAGAGAAAATGGGGGCTAGATAATTGCTAGTCATACGCGTGTCTATCGTACTGGGTGTATGGCCAAGTAGTCCGAGCAAGATGGCTGTATCTGTTGCATGTCCTTTGCCTGTCGCTGCCAAAGAGCCATAAAGCTCAATTTCAATTGTTTTAATCGTTGTCAGTGCTGTTTGCTTGGTGAATGATGCTAAAAAAAGGTTGGCAGCAACCATCGGTCCGACTGTATGCGAACTTGATGGGCCTATGCCGATTTTAAATAAACTTAGATTAACACACCAAGTGCAACGCTAATTAATATTATAGAACGCCTGCATAGGCGTCTTAAACCCTAATCGTTTTCTTGGTCTGTTGTTTAATTTGTTCTCAATGTCCTGCATCTCATCATCAGAGACTTGTCTAAAGTCACAACCCTTAGGCAAGTACTCTCTGATAAGGCCG
>NZ_RRYV01000176.1 GCF_014861395.1 Psychrobacter sp. FME13
TATAAATACGAATAAAAACACAAATGATAATCATTAATAATTTTAGATAAAAAACTTTCTGCTTCTCATTTAACTATTTACTGGCTCTAGGGCGTGTCTTCATTTCAAAAATAGTGATAAAAATGAGATAAATTGCCGTCAAACAAGAAAAGTAGCGCAGATAATATCGGGATATTAACCAGCTATTTGACGATGTTTGGCAAGATTTAGCCATTTTTAGCCCATTTAGATGACTATCGGGTGAATTGAAGACACGTCCTAGTTCAAAAACTCTTTCCTCTTAGAATATGTCTAGGAGATTGACTGATAACCTTTGAGAACATCATCCATAATAATGTTGAGCGAGGTTGGACTAGCAGCCGCTATATACCACGCATCCGCATCAACAAAAACGACATGACCATTTTTCCATGCTTTTGTTTGACGCAATAAAGGGTTGCTAATGTCATCAGGACTTATAACAGAGCGACGCTCCATGACAGCGGTACGGTCCACAATATAAATAATATCCGGATCCGCCTGCTGTATGAATTCGCTAGAAATAGGCTGCCCATGTAGGCTAGTTTCTACCGTGGTACTTGCAGGTTTGACACCCAAATCATTAAAGATAAAACCATAGCGTGACTGCACACCAAAATTACTAAAAGCTCCGTTGTTATGTAAGACAACCAATGCTTTTTCTGGGCGATTTTTTGTGAAGGTCTGAACCTCTTTAACTCTTGTATCTAACTGCTTGACCTTTTCCTCCGCCAACGCTTCCTTATCAAAAATACGACCCAGTGTTAATAGATGATTTTTGACACTGGCTATATGCTGCTGATGACTGTTATTAAAATTCACATCGAAATGTAGGGTTGGTGCAATTTCTGACAGCTCTTGATAATGAGCCGCATGAAGTGGCGTCATCAAAATAAGATCAGGATGTAGTGCATGGATACGTTCCATATTCGGTTGTACAATAGCGCCTAAATCCTCCACACTAGCATCATCTTTATACTGAGCAAGAAAATGAGGTACATAATCTTTCACCATGCCTGCAATTGGCACATCAAGCTGATCCAAAAAATCAGCTTCATTCATATCCAGTACCGCGACACGTTGCGGACGATTATTAATGACAGTAGTACCAAGCTCATGATCGATGGTAATAGGTGTGTCTAGCGCTTGTATCGTCTGCACAGATTGAGTAGATTCTTTTTCACATCCTTGCAGTGGAATAGCTGCCGAGATCGCTAATGCCCAGACCCAACCGCTCTTTTTCAAACTCATACTTTTACCCCTGATAAATTGAAGTAGTTGCACAAGCAACCACGTTCATTACGAATAATTTCAAAATCAAGATCGTATAGCTCACTTAAATTGGTTTCTGTCACAACCTGTGCAGAGACTCCACTGAAGCTAAGCGCACCATTTTTCAAAGCCACAATATAATCAGAATAATTGGCCGCAAAATTGATATCGTGAATCACCAAAATCACCGTACGGCCCTGCTCATCACATAGACGACGTAGGGCTTGCATAATCTGCACAGCATGTTTCATATCTAAATTATTCAGAGGCTCATCCAATAACAACACGTCCGTTTGTTGCGCAATAGTCATTGCCAAAAAAGCCATTTGACGCTGACCACCACTTAATTCATCTAAATAAGCGTGACGTAAAGGCTCTAATGCTAAAAAACCAATCGCCTCATCAATGATTTGTCGATCCTCTATCGTCAACGAGCCACGACTATACGGAAAACGTCCAAAAGAGATCAGCTCTTCCACTGTCAATCGTAAATTAAAGCCCGGAGACTGCCGCAGTGTGGCCACATGATGAGCATACTCAGAAGTACGAATTTCACTGATTTTTTGACCATCAAGTGACACATAACCACTACTCGGCTCCAATAACCTAGCCATCATCATCAATAAAGTAGACTTCCCTGCACCGTTAGGACCGATTAATGAGGTGATACGCCCCGTTGGAAACGCCAGAGAGACATCAGATAGCACGGCTTTTTTACCATAACTTTTATGGAGGTTACTAACGGTAATCATGTAATCCCTCTAGTACGAACAGTCAATGCCAGAAAATAGATACCACACACCAGATTGACAAGAATACTGACACTGGTTTTATAGTTAAAAACATGCTCAACGAATATTTGTGCAATCAAAAATATGGCTATAGAGACCGCACAACCTATAGGTAATGTAACTTTATGCTTACTACTTCCTGCAAGCGCATAAGCTATATTGGCAATGAACACGCCCATAAAGGCCGTGGGGCCAATCAAGCTCGTTGACACAGCGACGAGGATGGCAATTAAAGCCAAATACAACTTGACGTATTTGGCATGATTGATACCAAGTGACATCGATTGCTCACGACCGAGAGCCATCACATCTAAAACAGGTAACGTCTTACGACTCACCCATAACACCGTTACTACCGCTAGTACGCCATACCAAACGGTTTCAGGATTGGATCTATTAAAAGAGGTATAGCTCAACCCTTGAAAAACCGAAAACTCACCTGGACTGATACGAAGCTGAATAAATTGTGTGACCGTGCCAATGACCATTGTCAAAACCAGACCAAATAGCAGCAGCATAAAGACATCGCTTTTGCATCGAGGTAACAGCAAACGATGCAGTGCCCACGAATACACCAGCATCAACATGATGGATGCGATGAAATTACCGCTGACACTTAGCATCATCAGCCCGTTCGTACCCATAACCAAGAGCAACAGCGCTTGCCACAGCAAATAAACAGCCTCATACCCCATAATTGAAGGCGATAAAATACGGTTACCTACAATGGTTTGAAATACAATGGACGAAACAGCTAAGCAGACACTACCAAGTACAATGATTACTAGACGCATAAAGCGTTTCGGAATCAAATAATCAAAATCTAATCCTGAGCCTATCAATAAGAAAACAAGCGCCAAAAGAAGAATCAGTAGCAGCATCGTCCATATTTTTACAGCTTGGCTCATTTGACACCCTTCATAATCAACATGAGGAAAATCACACCGCCCACCCCACTAGCAGTCAGCCCGATAGGGACTTCGAAAGGATAGATAATGACTCGCCCAAAAATATCACAAATAAGCAGTAAACCAGCGCCGCCCAGTGCAACGATGGGCAATGTTCTTGATAAGTTTTCTCCATATTTCAGAGCGACTAAATTAGGGATGACAAGGCCGACAAAAGGTATCGCACCAATAGTGATAACCGATGCCGCAACGGTCACCGACACTAAGATAAGCCCCAATGCAGCTGTCGCAGCATAACGCAATCCCAAACTGGCTGCCATTTCCTCACCCATGCCCATCACCGTGAAACGATGCGCATAAAGATAAGCCAATACAATAATGGGCAAAATGATATAAATAAGCTCATATTGACCTTGTACAACCCTCGAAAAATCTCCTAACAACCAGCCTTGCATACTTTGTAAAATATTATGCTGATAGGCATAAAACTCAGCTATCGAACTCAGCACACTGCCATACATCAACCCAAGTACAGGAATCAGCACAGAGTTTTTGAAGGTAATACGGCTGATGATAAAAATAAAAAGCAGACTCGCTGCAAAACAAAAGAGCATAGCAAATAGCATTTTATTGCTTGTGCTGGCACTAGGAAGCATCGTTAGTGAGACCAAAATACCAAGCTTGGCTGCATCCAAACCACCTGATGTGGCAGGTTCGACGAACTTATTGCGCACAATGTGTTGCAGAATAACACCACTGACAGACAACCCTACCCCTGTTAAAAGCAGTGCAATCAATCGCGGTATACGGCTGGCCGTGATGGTCAACCACGCGTCGCTTGAAAAATTAAAGAGCGCGACAATTGACGTCTGCTTTGAACCCAGCATTAAAGAAATAGCACAGAGTAAAGTGAGTAACAAAAATAGTAAGCGCATTATTGAAACTCTTCTGACTTATATAGATACGAATGAATTTTTACTCTACAGAACACCATCACAAGCCTATAAAGCAATTTGCTGGGAATTTTTTCATTAAAGTATAAATGAGAATCAATCATACTATGCTTGTTTGAATAGATACATTGAGTATAAGGTGAAACTGGGAAGTTATACGGTGAATAAGGGAACTTATTCAGAATGGCATCTAATCATTTTCCAATGTCAAAAAATCAGATGAACTCAAACACAGCAAGAGGTTGGCGTAAATAATTCGCCTGTATTCAAGGCCTGTTTAGCGTATTTTAGAGAATAGTAGCAGCTTGACATAAATAGGCCGACTAGATAAGTTGTGTGGGAGTGACGCCATAAAATTTGGCGAATGCTTTGCTGAAATTACTGGGATCATGATAGCCAACATAC
Source organism: Psychrobacter sp. FME13 (assembly GCF_014861395.1). Classification (GTDB taxonomy): domain Bacteria; phylum Pseudomonadota; class Gammaproteobacteria; order Pseudomonadales; family Moraxellaceae; genus Psychrobacter. The sequence goes on from NZ_RRYV01000176.1 coordinate 4,348, forward strand.
CATGCCGTTTCCTGAACACTTTTATATTCATCTAACAATAAACGCATTGCTTCCTGCATACGTAATTCACGGATGAACTGACCTATTGTTTTGCCCGTTTGTTGTTTGAACTGTTGTTTTAGATAGCATTCGTTTATACCCACTCGTTGAGACAACAAGGAGATTGTTAGCTTATGCTTGTACTCTTGGCGAATAATATCAACGGCGTGATCAATTTGGCTTTTTTGGTTTATTAATCGACCAGATTTGTCCTGAATACCTAGCATGTCTTGACAGAGAAGTAACGCTTGGCTCTCTAAAGTCAAGCGATCACTCAAAGTGTAACAAGGTAGTGAGAGGATATAAGCGGCGCGAGCAAGTAGCCGTGGCTGATTTGATAAACGGACCTGAACCATTTCAGGATCTTGATCGTCAGCTGGCAATAACCAAGCCGGCAAATCGAAGCTTTCTGCCCAACGTGACAGTAGCTCTTGATTAAAATCGATCGATACTACATGGCTATTTATGGATGGTCTCTGCAAATACTCAGTATCGGTAGTAGAGTTTATATCACCAAAATCTCCTGATCGTCGCCAAACTTGCTTCGAGTGGATGTTTGTATCGGTAGGTAAATTACTAGCATGTAACGTATAGTTTGCATCTACAACCAAATGCATGCCAACATCACAAGAAAATGGCGCAGCCGGTTCAACCACAGGTTGCTCATCCGTGATGCAGTTTCGGCCGAGCACAATACCGTTATGCAAGCTCAGCAAGTCACCATAACCAGAGCTACCATCGTAAGTTGGACGTTTAATCAAATAATCAGAATCAGGGCGATCAAAATCCCAATATTTGGTCTGATAGTGGTCATAAAATGTGTTCAGGTCTGCCATAAAAATATAATCACAATGTTTTAGGATGTGGTTTGAGTGAGTAGAGAACAGATGTTTTATTACATCCAGATAAAACAGATTCATTTGAATGAGTCGTAAAATTTCAACTCTTGAAGTAATCATAGCATTATTAGCAATAAACAATCATTTTAATGTAAATGATTATCAATCAAATATAGATAACTGTAACTAATATATCAGGATGAAGTAATAATGAGCCTACTTATAGCCAACATAAAGAATGAACTGGATGACATTAAAGCATTTTGGAAACCTACTGATATTGCACAATTTAATCAGTTGACCGTCAAACTGGCCAAACTAAAAGGCGAATACGAGTGGCATAATCACGAACATGAAGACAAGTTATTTCACATACTGTCAGGACAGTTATTTATTATATTAAAAGACAAAACTATAGAAGTGAATGCTGGTGAAATGGTCGTTATTCCTAAGAATACTGACCATAAGCCTCATGCTCCGACTGAGGCTAGCGTGATGTTTTTTGAGCCTTTATAAATCAGAACCCACATTTACTGGTAACTCTAATGATCAGTTAACGAAATCACTGCCTATAAAATAATATCATCACATACATTTTAGTCGACCTACCTTGATATGGTAGAGGCTGAGAAAATGGAAGCAGAAATCATTGAACCGCCCCGACTATATCGGAGAGTGGATTGCTTGAGTCAGGCAGCTTTGTCTGACTCACAAAGACTATCATAGTATCGTCTCTCAAACTCAAAAGGCGACACATAACTAATCGTACTATGAATGCGAGTTTTGTTAAACCAATCGACCCATTCTAGGGTTGCTAATTCAACATCGTTCACACCTTGCCACTGCTGTTTTAAATATTCAATCACCTCTGTTTTATAAAGCCC
>NZ_RRYV01000177.1 GCF_014861395.1 Psychrobacter sp. FME13
TTCTATGTCAATTATGGCTATGTCTGATGCCAGCATACTTTTTAGAACACCACCGAATATATTAATGATAAATGATGGTTAATGCGATAACGTTAGTGGCCGTCATTATAACATGATTGATGGCCGTATTTAGGCTCGACATAAATAGGTAGACAATAATATAGCTACTCACTTCAGCTTAGTAGCAAGACGCCCCTTGAATAAAAACCAGTTAATCTCAATATACAAGTGTAAACTTAACTACGAAAATCATGGTTATATGCTAAACTACGTGCGCTTTCGCAGTCTAACACCCTGACTGCAATGCTAAATCTGAGCGTCTATAACGCACTGTAACACTGGCAATGATCGATAGGATTATTTATTATGAAACGTTATGAATGTATTGTCTGCGGCTGGATATATGACGAAGAGCTCGGCTGCCCAGAAGAAGGTATCGCACCAGGAACCAAATGGGATGACATCCCTGACGACTGGACTTGCCCAGAATGCGGTGTAGGAAAGCTTGATTTTGAGATGGTTGAGCTGTAATAGACGATTCTCTAATTAGGACACTTCATGACGACATCAAATGATATGAATAGTGCCAAAGAAAAGACCAAATCACAGACAATCCTTAATGAAAATGCAGGAAACTACCCCACCGCTGAGTGGCAAAAGTTCGGTATACATCAATGGGGTAACTCTGATCTCAGTGATCACCTTTATCAATCAATGATTGATATCGGTGATGGTATCGAGCTGTGTGTTGAAGCCGGTGGTAATCCTAATAATCCGCCCTTATTAATGATTATGGGACTTGGCTCCCAAATGATTTTTTGGCCAGACAATTTCATCAAACGTCTCATTGATGCAGGTTTTTTTGTGATACGTTTTGATAATCGTGATATTGGTTTGTCCTCTAAAGTGCAGATCGAAGGTTTGCCGCGTATTAACCAACTAAAAATGATGCTACGCTTACAAACTGGCTTATCAAATAAGAGCACACAAGTTGCTTATAATTTAACGGATATGGCAGAAGACACAGTTCGCTTAATTAAGGCATTGCAGTTAGGAAAGACGCACCTGCTCGGCGCTTCTATGGGTGGTATGATTGCACAAATCGTGGCCGCACGCTATCCAAGCCTAGTGCAGCGAATGGCGCTGATGTTTACCACGACCAACCGCGCTTTCCTAAAACCACCAAAGCCAAAGCAACTATATACCCTTATCAATCGCCCTGAAAGCCATTCTGAGCGTGATATTGTAAGGCATAGCGTCTGGTTTATGAAAACAGTCGGCACCCCTGGGCATGTCAATGTACGTATGGTGCGTGAGATTGCTAAAATACGCTATCAGCGCAGCTTCCATCCACTCGGCACGGTGCAGCAGCTTAATGCCATTTTGGCATCCGGCTCTATCAGTCGATTCAGTAAGCAAGTCAAAGCGCCAACTATCGTATTACATGGCAGTGCGGATGGCCTGTTACCTGCCTCACAAGGCCGTGTGGTTGCAAAGACCATTCCTAATGCCTCGTTTCATTTAATCGAAGGCATGGCACATGATATTCCTGAGTATTATCAGCCTTATATGGTGGACTTAATCAGTAACCATTTATTAGAAAAGTAAGGAATCAGAACGCTCAGTGTCAACAGCTTAAGAAACGTTAAACAAGCCATAAGTAATAACAAAAAAAAGAGTGTAAACCTATGAGCTCATAATAGGTCTTACACTCTTTTTTATTGTGATTTTTTAGGGTCTGTTGAAGTTATAAGTACTAACCCTCATCACAAGCGACACCCGCACCCTCTTTATCAATACACATTTTAGTGTCATTTTTTAGATTACCAATCCACGCCTTACCATCCGTAAATACAAACGCAGGCTTACCTTTGTATTTATCATTAGCCGACACGCCGCTGTCAGAAAAACGAAACGGAATGACTAACTCACCACCAAGGTTAATAAACCCCCAGTCTTTACCAATTCGAACACCAGCCAATCCTTCGGAAAAGGACTGCACTTCATCAAATGAATAAGTAATCATGATCACATTGTTGTCATCGACAAACCCCCATTTACCATCTTGCTTACGTGGTTGTAACGTGGTAAAACGAGTGATAGGTTGACTTGCTTGTACTGAGCTTGATTCTGATGATGAAGCTGACTCATCGCCGGTGTTACTATTGCTACTGCCATTAGGGTCACTAGTCGTCTTGCCATTTTTATCCAGCCAGCTGATTGCTCTGTTTTTATTGACACGTGCCACGCCACCTCGATAGTCATCGATATCACTGAATGCTGCCGAAAACGGCACAATGATTTTATTAGCCGTATTAATAACGCCGTACTTGCCAGATTTTTTTACGATGATACGACCCTCTGATACCGCGCGCGCCCAGCCTGCTGACTCGCCTAATAAATCATAAATGACCGGCACAACTTCACGACCTTGCATATTAATATAGCCAACTTTATTTTTCCGCTGGACGGGAATTAGGCCGCCAGAAATTTTATCCGCCTTAATCTCGTGATAACGTGATAAGTCAACGACGGCTTTGCCTTTGCTATTAATTAAAGCAACGGGCGCGCCAAAGTCTTTGATGGCCAAAAAATAACCGCTACTTGATGTGCAAGAGACGTTTTTGTAGTAGCTTTTGGGCAATTTGCAGCTGGCCGCTTGTGCCGTTGACGCTGCAAATAAGGCACTACAGACCACTCCCAAGGCAAAACCATAGCGCGGAATCATTCGTGGTAAATTGAACATCGAGCATCGTTGTGGTTTTGATAATGAGTATTGCAACATAAATAAACCTAAGCTAAAAGTATGGAGGTTTTTGGTATAAACGTTAATATAGTGTCTGGTCGAGAGTGACTATTATAGACCACTAGGCCAATAAATATATGTCGTCACCACCGCTTAATGTAACTGGTTATTTTTAAGCTCAAAACCTCGACAATACAGCCTAATTTACTATCGTTTTTAATATAGGCCTTGATACTGATACTGATACTGATACTGATACTGATACTGATACTGATACTGATACTGATACTGATATAGAGCTTAACAGAGTATATTAATACAGAAATAAGGATTGTTTATGGCGCTTGCTGCTTCACGCTCTGCCCCTATCGGCTTAGTCATTGGTTGTATCATATTTGGTCTGGGGAGTTTAATCGTTGCTCATGTCGATATCGGTGGTTGGGCGATGTCGTTTTGGCGATTGGCCATTTCAGGCATCGTCTTTGCTGTCTTAGCAAAAATTATGGGACAACGCTTACCTCGTTCAAGGCGGGCTATTTTTTATGGTCTATTGTCAGGTGCATTTTTAGGGCTGGATTTGGCATTGTGGCATGAGAGCATTTATGCCGTTGGCCCTGGCATCTCAACATTACTGAACAGCTTACAGATTTTCTTTTTGGCGGCGATTGGTTTTTTATATTTTAATGAACACCAATCGATTGTACAGCTCATCAGTCTGTTTTTAGCGATGCTAGGCGTCGCAATGATCGGCAGTCCTGAATTTGCTCATAATACAGCAGCAACTTGGGGCTTCATCACTGGTATCGTCTCGGGTGCAATGCTGGCTGCATCAATGACGTTCATTCGTAAAACGCATGATACAGAACCAACACCGATATTTGTGTTAATGCAGCTAATTAGTATCGGTGGTGTCTTTGCCATGATTATTCCGATGCTAGTATTTGATATGGGGCATATCTTACCGAACACATGGTCTGAGATTGGTTGGGTGCTTATCTACGGTACCGTGATGCAGTGCTTGGCATGGGGACTCATCGCCTACTCTATTCCCAAGCTGTCTCTAGCATTGACTGGGTTATTACTATTAACTGAACCAGTTGCTGCATTGGTCATTGATTATAGCTGGCTGGACAAACCGATTAATGGCTTACAATGGAGTGGTGCACTGTTAACCATGCTTGCGATATATCTAGGCTCATTAAAACCTAAGCCACGAGCGCTGCGTCGATATCGGTTTTTTGCACGCTTTTATAAACGTAAATATAAATAACAGCGTAAATATAAATAAATTTGATGGTCTCGTTCAAAAAAATCCCCCGTTCTAGAGATAGAATGAGGGCTTTTTTAACATCATCAATTCAGTTTATATAGTTCATAAAGGCTATAACACTCAAGCTATTATTTGGCTAATAATTTCTTAGCCGCTTTTACTTCAGACGCTTGATTGAATAGGATATTCAATACGATGGCAGCTAGCGTAGCAGTACCGATACCACCCAAATCAAAACCACCTAAATGCAAGCTAAAGTTGCCGGTACCCATGATAACAACGACAGCTGCAATGATTAGATTACTGTTTTTGCTAAAATCAATATGATTGTCTATCCAGATTTTCACACCTGCCAGCGCAATCAAACCAAATACAACGATAGATGCGCCGCCTAATAATGCCGCTGGGATGGTCTGAATGATGGCGCCAAACTTTGGAGACAGTCCAAGAACAACCGCAACCACACCTGCCACCACAAATATCGTCGTGCTATAGACCTTGGTCACCGCCATTACACCGATATTTTCAGCATACGTAGTCACGCCTGTACCACCAAACCCTGCCGAAAAAGTCGTTGCTAAGCCATCAGCGAGAAAAGCGCGACCCATATAAGGTGTGACGCGAGCGTTGGTCATGCCCTCGACCGCTTTAAAGTGCCCTAAGTTTTCAGCCACTAAAATAAAGGCCACTGGTGCAATCATAATAATAGCATTTTTATCAAAACTAGGCGTATGAATCGTTGGTAGACCGAACCATGAAGCCGCGGCCACGCTCGTAAAATCAATCGGTGCTCCAAAGCCTAAAACATTGGTCATCACAAAATAAGCAGCATACGATAAAATCAAACCGACCAATAACAATAGGCGACGTAACATGCCGCCAGTAAACACGGCTACAACACTGATGAGCAACACCGTCAATGTGGCCATCCATGCATCAAACTGATTGGCCGACACACCCTGAATAGTCACCGGTGCTAAATTAAGACCAATGATCATCACGATGGCACCGGTCACGATAGGTGGCATCAAGCGCTCAATCCAGCCAGTGCCCGTCTTCATCACCAATAGTCCAATCAAGGCATAAATAATACCGCAAGCCATGATACCGCCCAAAGCGACATTTAGATTACCATTGAACCCTGCACCTGCATAGGCTGTCACAGCGATGACTGGACCGATAAAAGCGAAGCTTGAACCCAAATAACTTGGCATGCGCCCACCAGTGATCATAAAGAACATCACCGTACAAATACCTGACATCAAAATAGCTAAATTAGGATCAAATCCCATTAATAATGGTGCCAGCACCGTCGCACCAAACATCGCAAAAGTATGCTGCACACCTAATAAGACACTTTTTGATGGTGGTAGATATTCATTAATACCGACTGGATCACGATCCAAGTTACCCTGATACGGTCGCCATGTCGGGAACCAACGACCATTGTTAAAGTCTGGATTTTTTGAATAACTTATGGCAGCTGAATCAATACCTGCAGCTTCTAGTGCATTTTGTTCTGGTGGCTCTTGAGCACCATTTTTTGAATGGGAGGAAGGGTCTTTTTGAGATGGCATGCGCTTATCCTATGTGAACTGAGCTAAAATAATAGGCGACAATAAATAATGTACTGAAAATACAGTCAGGTTGTGACGTCAATAATTGAGGATAGGTAGTTAGAAAATACGGTCAGTAGTAAACCTAGTACTGGAACATTTAACAGACCCTACATACCACCCTAATTTATTCATTTATGTTTTAATATAGCAAACCAAAAGTATTATTTGCTATGATGAGCATATACTGCTGTATATATAAGGTTTTGCTAGATGTATCAGGTCGGCTATGCGTTGCTAAAAATGGTTTCAGTCGTGCTTTGTTATTCAACGTACTCTATGACGACAACCAGCTTACAGGATGTTACATAGCCGTCGACTCCGGGTCATATTGACATACTCCCACCACTTTCGCAAAGCTCAAGTGGGGGATTCTAAAAGCAAAT
>NZ_RRYV01000178.1 GCF_014861395.1 Psychrobacter sp. FME13
CGGCTTGATCAGAGAGTATCTGCCTAAAGGCTGTGACTTTAGACAAGTCTCTGATGATGAGATGCAGGACATTGAGAACAAATTAAACAACAGACCAAGAAAACGATTAGGGTTTAAGACGCCTATGCAGGCGTTCTATAATATTAATTAGCGTTGCACTTGGTGTGTTAATCTAAGTTTTTAATTAAGGACTACGATGAACGATGACATGATTACTAAGAGTCAGTTAGCTGCTTACAAACCCACGACGGCTTATGTTGGGACTTCTTGGGCAGTAATGCTAGTTGGTGTGCTGGCGTATATATTTGGATTATGGAACGCACAGGGCATGTTATTAAACGAAAAAGGTTACTATATTGCAGTACTTGCTCTTGGCCTTTATTCAGCCATTAGTTTACAAAAAACGCTTCGTGATCGTAGTGAAGGCATTCCAACGACAAACATGTACTATTTAATCAGTTGGGCGGCTTTAGGGTTGTCTATTGCTCTGATTGTGATGGGGCTGATGAATGCTGGAAGCTTGAGTTTTAGCGAAAAAGGCTTTTATATGATGGCTTTTGCTATGAGTTTATTTGCTGCCGTGACTGTCCAAAAGAACACTCGTGATATTACCCAAATGCGAACATTAGCCGCGCCTCAAGCCACTATAAAAAATGACAATAGTGCTAAGATTTCCCATCAAAACTCACCTGAGTCTGATTCTGGAAAATCGCTTTTTGGTTCGGTTAAATCTAGAATAGAAGGTAATGATTAGCATTTTTGACTACAAGAAGCACTTAAGTAAGCGGTGCTTGTAAACGCCTACGGTTTGGCGATAGACGCGCGAGCATCGCTGCTGATAACGGTGAAAATGTACCAATCATCATATCCGCTAAAGCCTCAGCACACAGCGGTGCAATGGCATAGCCTTTAGCACCCATTGCATTCACAACCCAAATCCGTCTACTATCATTTAACTGTCCAACGATGGGGTGGTAGTCAGGTGTTTGGGTACGAACCCCTGCACGTCCTTGCCATCCGCTCATATCTGTTGGAATAATAGCCTCCATTTCAGGAATCGCTGTGATCAGTTTATCGCGGCTAATCTGATGCTCATCCATGCGTATCTTTGTGTCTATGTCATTGCGTATAAAGCTCGCTCCCAGTAAAAACTGAGGTTGGCCTGTCTCTACATTATTCAAACCATCGTCACCCACTTGTGCGGTGAAAGGCGTGCAGTAACCACTGTACTTGAGCGGGGTTTTGGGTAGCTTAGCGTACTGTTCAGGAGTTGGTGTAAACCAAGATAGCTGCCCACGAATTTTACGACAATCAAAAATTCGCTTATCCAGCTGATGACTCTCAAAAGCCGCACACACGATCACATTATCAGCAGCGATGGATATCGATTCTTTATGTTGGTTATGTCCTTTAATACCAACCTCATCGTCTGCCTCACTCATTTCATGAACTGTCACCTGTTGAAAGCTAATGAGCGGATGCGTCAGAATGATATCTTTTAATGCTTGTGGATTGACCAATCCTGACTGCGGTAGATAGAGGTTTTCTGATAGATCCTGTTCTATTAATCCAGCCGTTTTCTTTGCTTGTTCATTGCTTAGCGTGGTTGCCATAGGGTTAGGGTAATCAGCGATTTGCGCTGTACCGATATTGGCTTTGATAAGTAAGTCTAGTGCTCCCGTTGGCTCAAGTATGGGCGCGGTTTTCTCTTTGATTGCTTGCTTATTTAGTAGTTGATATAGTTGAGTACTATAGAGATAACCTATGGTATGTAAATGCTCATCGACATGATGAATCGGTGTCATCTTCGGTGCTAGGAGCGCGCGAGGATTGCCTGATGCTCCAGCTAGCGGTGCTGACTTGTCTAATAAAGTCACTTGGATGCCACGATTAGCTAGTGACCACGCTGTCAATAGTCCTGAAACACCAGCGCCAATCACCGCGCTATGAGAAGGTATGTGACAAGTACCATCAGGATGGTTGGTATAGTTACTATGAGGCTCATCTGATTCTATAGCGTCCGTCATGACGGCTGTTAGCATTTGCTTCTTTCGCCCAAACCCTTTTACTTTATTAATCTCAAAGCCATGCTCTTTTAGACCACGTTTTACAATACCGGCACAGCTATAAGTGGCGGCGGTCGTGGTGGGATGAGATAAGCGCTGCACTTGTGCAAAGATGTCTTTTGCCCATAGTGTCTCATTACAAGAAGGTGCGAAGCCGTCTAAAAACCAAGCGTCAACATAAGGTGCAGGAGCGTTCGCCAGTTGCGTTGCTAACTTATTAGCTAACTTACCCAAGCTCTCAGCTGCATCACCAAACCACATATCAACGGTCAAGTTGTCATCATAAAAATTTAAACGATGACAGCCTGCGATAAGGGGTGGATAGGTAGCCAAAAGCTGTGAAATTGGTGCTGCCAACTCAGGCGCGCGCTGTTGCCATAAGGCTAGTATTTGGGTCAGATCTGTCAGTGGTATGGGGAACTTTTCGGTCGTAATAAAATGTAGGCGAGCCGTTGCTAAATGTGGATGCGCCTGACGTAACTGCCGCCATAGTTCCCAAGTTGCCAATAGATTAAGCCCAGTACCAAAACCCAATTCTGCAATCGTAAAGCATTGCTTTGGATTCAGCATTGCCAAACGTTCAGGTAATTTGTTGTGTGTTAAAAACACATGACGGGTCTCTGCCAGCCCATCTGCATGCGAAAAATACACATCTCCAAACTCGCCAGATACGGGTACTGGTTTACCAGTGTCATCTAGCTGCCAATCAATCTTGGCTGGAGTGATGATGTTTAATGAGTTAGCATTTTGAGCTGATGTAGGAGCGTTGCAGGTTTCTTTTGATGCAGATATGGAGTTAGGCATAGACAATCACATAAGATAAAGCAATAAAGAGAGAGGGCGTTACCAGCGATCACGGCGGGTAAATACCAACCATGAGATAAAAATACCGACTAATAAACTGATTAAGACCGTAAATGCACCATACAAAAATAGCTGCCCTTTACTCTCATAAACCAAGACATTTACCTGAGTTTGCAAATCATTTACTTGACGCTGTAGCTGAGCATTACGGCTTAGTAGCTCTTGGTTGGCATCGGATAGCGCCTGTTTAGATGGCTGTAGTTGCGCCGCTAAAGTACCATTTATATTCAATGCTGAAGGATTGTTTTGTTGCGCGTCAATGGTATCTTGACCTATAGCCAATGCTAATGGATCGTTGTCGTCAGTGTTATTTATAGTGGGTATGGCTTGAGCCGATACCGTAGCAAACAACATCAAGACAGCAAGACTGACTTTGTATTGGCGAGTATTTGAACAAGAGACACGCTGATTCACGATGCTGCTACTTTAACATTTGACTGTTCAGTAGGGGTTGGCAGTGCTTGAATAAATGGTTTGATATCTACATGGCTGTAGACACCATCACGTAAGTAAGGTTCATCATTTGCCCACGCCTGTGCCGCCTCAATAGAATCAAAATCAGCGATAATTAAACTGCCTGACATGGCACTTTGTCCGTGCTCGATAGGGTTTGGTCCTGCGATAACGAGTCGCTGCTCGTTGTTCAATACTTTAAGGCGTTCAATATGTTCGGTACGAGTGATTTGACGCTGTGCGCTGCTGTCTGCAACGTCGTGACCAATAATGGCAAATAAGGACATGGGTTTTCCTCAATAAAGTGATGATTAATTTAAGATGTGTTTAATTAGTAAGAATTAGTTCATAGCAACTAATACAGTCGTTGCGGATATCTAAAAACAGCAGACATTATAAAATAATAGCCTAAGTATTACTTAGTAGTTTTGTTGGTCAGTTCTGGATTTAAATAGTTTTTTAATACTGCAAACTGGGCCACAATGAATACCAACATAATCGGAATCCAGCCATAAGATTTAAAGTTAATCCATGCTTCATCTGACATCGTAAAGGCTGTGATATAATGTAAAAAACCCATAAAAGCAAAGAACAATGCCCAAGCAATGGTTAGTTTTTTCCAACCGCTCATTGTGAGTAAAAAAACATCTTTCATAGCGAGTTGCATTAAAGGCTTGTTGATGATGACACTTCCTAATAGCGTGAAAGCAAAGATACCATTGATAATAGGCGACTTCCAACGCAGGTAGATATCATCACGCAAAAGTAAGGTGATGCCACAAAACCCAATGGTTAAAAGTAAGACGATCCATTGCTGCTTATCAAACTTGCCTTTTTGGCGAATGAAATGGATGGCATAAACAATAATAGTGGCGATGAGTAACGCGCCAGCCGCTGCTAAAATGCCGTTATATCGAGCAGCAATAAAAAAAGCAACTAAAGGAATTAGATCTAATAAGGCTTTCATAGCAAAGGGTATGTCCAACAAAAACGTATGGGGTAGTTTACACGTCTACTGCGTCAAAAAAAAGCAGTCAAAATGTTAATCATCTTACATCATCGGTCGGCACGGCAATATCTGATGATGGCGACTTATGAACATCACTAATATCAAATATAACGATTAAGCGATGTTAATATACACCTAGATAAAATATAATAACCGTATATGACTCAGCCTCTTCTCAACCATTACTATTTTTAAAAATGCTAAGGCTTACCTTATGAAATTCGATTTACATTGTCACAGTACGTGCTCTGATGGTACTTATGCACCAACAGAAGTGGTACAGCGTGCCCATGCGGCTGGCGTCAATGTATTGGCACTGACCGATCATGATACGTTAGCAGGAATCGATGAGGCGAGAGTGGCTGCTACTGCCTGTGATATGCAGCTCATCAATGGAGTAGAAATAAGCTGTGAGCATACTCTGAGTGGTGGTTACGGTAAAAACAAATCAACCAATAAAATCATCCATGTGCTTGGACTGGACTTTACTGATCGAGAGAAAATGCATGCAACGTTGCAGCAACTGCAAGACAGCCGTGCTACTCGTGGTCAGAAAATCACCGAAAAGCTCAGCGCGTTGTTAGATATCAATTATGATGAGCTATGGCAAGATGTGCTTAAAAAAGCAGGCGGTAACCCACAAGCAGTTGGACGTGCGCATATTGGTCAAGTATTGTTTGAGCGTGGTGAAGTTAAAACCGTACAAAAGGCCTTTGATAAATATCTGGCAGACAACAAGCCTGCTTATGTCGCTATCAATGCGCTGAGTATGGCTGAGGGTATCGAGTTGATCCATGCGTGTGGCGGGCAGGCAGTACTTGCGCATCCTACACGCTATCAGCTGTCGGCTACTCGTGTGCGTAAACTTATTGAAGAGTTTGCTCAGCTAGGTGGTGATGGCTGTGAGTTACCAGCGACTAGTGAGCCAATTAGTACTCGTAGAATGGTGGATCGCAGTATCGCTGAGCACAATCTTGTTACTTCAATAGGTAGCGATTTTCATGGTAGTAATATGCCGTGGCGACGATTGGGTGATGTTCCAGTCCTAAATCCAGAGCAGCAAGGGGTTTGGCAATCTTTTACAAAGTTTTCTTAAGGCGAAACTGTCTTAAAGCGAAATTACCTTAAAGAAAAACCGTCTTAAAGTGAAATTGTCTTAGGGCGTATTGAACACGTCCTAGGACTACTCAAAAAATACTTACTAAATCCACTGAAAAACCTCTAATTATCGTTTAATCTTTGGTACTACTTATTTTTAGTATTACTTTTTTGGTGGTGTATCAGAAAGTATGCTGAGGAGATAAAAGGAGGGTGACAGCCAAAGCA
>NZ_RRYV01000179.1 GCF_014861395.1 Psychrobacter sp. FME13
CTTCTATGTCAATTATGGCTATGTCTGATGCCAGCATACTTTTTAGAACACCACCCTTTTTTGATGCCATCATTAGCACGTAATATTTGATACAAGTCTTTCGAGGTTTTGCCTTCGATGATTTGTACTTTTACCATCGCTGCATCTGCCCCCTGTGCTAGCACTTGCAACGCCTCAGCCATGGTTGGGTTTTCTGGTAGTTGATAAATCCCAGCATGTAGTGGCGCATCGACTTGCGATTTGACATACATCTTAGCCACGCTCACCGAAAACAGCGGAATCTGCTGCTGCCACTGCGGCAGTAAGCCATAATAAGTTTGACCCTGCTCAATCGTAACCTTCTGCGCTGGTTGCTCGATACGTCCGAATAAGGTTTGATAAACTATCACTAAGAAAAATACAGCAATCAATCCAAGCACGAGCAACACCTGATATCCACGCTGCATAAAAAACGATTGATTGTCCACTTTATATTTACGTGGCTTGCTATCCCCGCTTATGAGTGAAACGTCTGTCGCTGGTTTTTCCTCCACTTCATCCACTATCGGTCGTGAGTCTGATAGTGTGGTATCGACACGCTCTTCAACACTGTTATCATACTTATTCGATGGTTCATCATTGGGACGTTTAGGAGGCGTTTCAGGTGTGGGCGTGCTCATGGCAACTCGCGAGGCAAATGTTTGCTAGAATTTAGCACTGAACCGTGCGATTTTCAATGTTATTTGCTTAGCTTATGCATTATCTTGCTAGCTAGGCACATTTATATGGCTTAATACTCATAGGCTATTGTCATCAATATTGACGTATCTATTAAGAATGAAAACATTTTATGAATCTACATTTCAATCAAAGTCTTGCTAAAAACTATAAGTCACCCAGCCAAATAATTCGAGTATTGAGTGAGAATTGGGTCGCAACCAATAGCTACTGCCCTAACTGTAACACTCAACCGTTATCAGAATTTACGAACGGTAAACCAGTTGCTGACTTTTATTGCGCAAACTGTAGTGAGCAATATGAGCTAAAAAGTAAAAAATCTAAATTAAGTAACATTATTAATGATGGTGCTTATAAGACAATGATTGAACGCATCAATAGTGAGGATAATCCCAATTTTTTCTTCCTGACATACTCAAAAGAGCTGACGGTAAATAACTTTTTAATTATTCCTAAGCAATTCTTTAAGCCTGATATTATTATCAAGCGTAAGCCATTATCAGCGACTGCCAAGCGTGCAGGTTGGGTCGGCTGTAATATCGACTTACGCCAAGTGCCAGAATCGGGCAAAGTGTTTTTGGTTAAAAATCAGCAAGTCATACCGCGCGATGATGTCACTCAACAATTTCAAAAAACCTTATTTTTACGTAAGCAAACTAATGCTTCTCGTGGTTGGACACTAGATGTCTGGCAGTGTATCGACAGACTTGATACGGATTTTTCGCTAAAGCAAGTTTATACTTTTGCTGATGAGTTAAAACGCAAACATCCCAAAAACAAACATATTCAAGATAAAATTCGTCAGCAATTACAAGTGTTACGCGATAGAGGCATTATTGAGTTTGTGAGCCGTGGCTACTATCGAAAGTTATACTAACCGCTTCTCGTTGTAGCGCTCAGGTCTCGGCTTTCCTTTTTTATCGCGGTACACATCAGTAATTAACTCATCTCTATCATCCCATAGCGGTAATCTTGCAGTAGCAACGAGACGCTGATGAAATTTATGCGCTGGGTAATTCCAATCAATCTCGTCATTAATTTTGAAAAAATGCTCTTCACGATAATCAACATAAGCGTGCATTCTATTTTTCACATAATCATTCCACTGCCATAAAAGCTGAACTGGATTGCGAGTAGGTTTGGTAAAAGCTTTTAAGTTGACCGTCAATGCACACATCACTAGCTCATCATTAGGAGTGACAGAAATACGCTGCTCAATAACCTCCTCTCGCGTGTACGCATACTCGAACATACCGCCAAAGGCTACAAACCTTTTAAAATCTAGTAAATACATCACACCAAATGATAATTGAGTATAAGGCGATAAATGCACAATTTCATCAGGCTTACTTCTAGCCAGTTGGCAAATTTCATCAAAAATCATCAAACGACGGATTTGTAGCGGAATTCGTTTATCTTCATAGACTGAGTGCATGCGATTTTATCCTTTTAAAACTTTTATGAAAAAAGGATCATTGATCGATTTGCGCTCAGACACAAGTCAACGTAACAAAATACGATCGCTTCTTTTGAGCGCTTTTGCTAATCTATTTGGCATAGATAAAAAACAGATTTTGAGTATGACAATTTTTAATTATTGAGAACAGTTATGATAAAGAAAGGCGATTTGAATACTTATCAAATAGAGGTAGTCGAAACGATGAGTGCCATTATAGAAGTGGTTGCAGAAGATAGTGAAACAGCCCTACTAAAAGCGCGAGGAATATATCGAAACGAAGATATTGTTTTATACCCAGATGACTTTATCGACACTAAATTTAATATTTTTCAATAATAGCTAGACGGATTCAAACCTCACAATCTCACCCGATAGTAACGTCAAGCTACTCATTGGCATGACGCCACGCAGTGCATTGCAAAAGAAAATCTGCGTTAATTTAGGTAGATCATCATCTTGAAGCGACCTTATCACCACTGGGTATTGTGTCCTTGATAACGCATCGATAATGACTTGCCGCATGACACCATCGACACCCGATTGCGCCATAGATGGCGTATACCATTGGCCTGTCGTCAGATAGCTTGCATTGTCTTGATAATGTGGAAGCGTAGATGGTTTTTCTGATGCTGATGTTGTACAAGGCGATTCTGATAATTGATAAAACACATTACTCATCGTACCTTCGACCCACTGCCCGCTCATGTCACGTAGCAGACCCTCGCCGATGCTTTTTTCAGTTTTGAGTTTTGGTATTTGGGCTTTGATATCTTGCAACTCACCACTTGCTAGCACGTTATCTAAGCGATTGAGGGTTTTGAGCCCTGCCAGCGTTGATGGTAGACAGGAAATCTGCGACGACAGACAAACCGCAGTGCTAATAGGCTGTAAGGGAATGAAACGATCATCAGGTAGACGCAATTGCTCCGCTGTATCCACTCTCATCGCAGAAGGTTTGAGCCAAACCTCACAAGCACTACCAAACGCACTTGGCGTATAACAATAACCACGAATATCTTGTGTGCTGCGGGTGACAATCAGCTTGAGCATACCTTGTTGTAGCTGCTGAGCATGCGTCTGCAACTCATTTAATAATAAGTCGCTGTCTAGCTCGATATGTAATGCCTTGCTATGAGAAATAAGGCGCTGATGGTGATAATCTAACCACAATATTTGACCATCAATGACACCCATGGTGGTAAAAAACCCATCGCCGTAGGCCAGTCCACGATTGTCCAATGATAAACCAGCCGTCGAGGTATCTACTGTTGATTGATTCAACGTATTCTCTAGTGAATGCAGACACAACCAGCCAGTCGGCGAGGAATGAGCTGTCACTGTTTGATCATCGTCTTAGCTGTCATCGGTTGGGGCCTCAGATTTGTTAATGACCAACATACAGCTATAAAACTCACACTTTGCCAACTCGACCTTTTGACCACCGATGGTTTTATTTTTAACGATTTGCACATTGAGCATATCAGACACGAGATTACCCCCTTCATCACCCATCAATTCACGCGCGAGCTTATAGGCTTTTTCAGCATGCTCTTGGCTCAGCTCTTTTTCTTCATCAGAGTCGGTAGGGTTGGCAAAATACCAACCAAGCTCGAGATATTTTTCAGAATCAATAATATCTAAATAAGGCGCATCGGTATCCATAAAACGATACTTGGCAGCCGGATTACTGGCATAGTCTAAGCTGTTTTCATCGGTACTCACCACATTGCCAAAAGTCGCTTGGATACCCTCTAAATCATTAACATTGAGTGATTCTACATTTTCACTGCCCCATGCTGTGATATCATATTGCACTTGTTTGCCTGGCTGAACAGTTGCACCACTTACGTCAGTATCTGCTGCTGTCGTAGTTTCAGTTTCAGCAACGCTCTCCTCTCCAACTTCCGCATCGATACCTGCTTTATCTTGGACATCATCTACGCTGCTGTTACAGCCACTCAACGACACACCAACTGCCATTATCGTACCGACCAAAAAGGTCTGTAGGCTATTATTCCACATGGGCAATTTACTCACACTTTTAGATTTATCTCAAAATAACATTAACAAGCCGGCCAATATGCCACTGCTAATGCATAAGGTTTTTATAAATAAGTTGTCTGATGACTTTCTTGGATCTGCTGAACATTCAAAGTCAATTTATTATCACTTAATAGGACGTGTTGAACACTTTGATATCACATTTTATGTTACATAGTGTACCCAACTGCTTAACACTTGACCACCCTTTACGTTACGGATAACACTCCTAGAGAGTACATATTTGTTAAATATCTAACAGGTAAAAAACGCTATCATTCCACGTATTTATTCACGAACGCCTTGGTTTGTCAAACATCACGTTATCCCTTATGATGATAGCGATTCAACGACTTTCTGATAAGCTCTAACGAAGAGTTTTGACCTTTTATAGCCAGCGGACCTTTTATGACTCAGCATTTTATTGTTATTGGCAATCCTATTGCTCACAGCAAATCCCCCGAAATCCATACGCTATTTGCAGAGCAAGCAGGTATCGATATTAGCTATCAGCGCCAATACTGTCCTGACGATGCTGCCAGTTTTATGGCGGTGATTGAAGCATTTTTTCATGGTGGCGGTGTCGGTGCCAATGTGACAGTACCCTTTAAACAAGTTGCTTATAACTGCTGCTTAGCACGTGGTGGTTTGTCTGAACATGCCAAAGTTGCAGGGGCAGTTAATACGCTATCATTGAACCAAACACTGCTAGACAGCGGCACACCCATCGCAGAAGCAATCTATGGTGATAATACCGATGGTCAAGGGTTGGTCAATCACATTACAAGCTTGGACTGGCCGCTTACAGGCGCGCGTGTGGCACTCATTGGTGCAGGCGGTGCAGCCCGCGGTGTCGTACTACCGCTGATTCAGGCAGGTATTTCATCCCTGACCATTGCCAATCGTACTGTGAGCAAGGCTGTCAATTTGGTCACTGAGCTAAGCCAATCTAGTGAGACGATCGATAAACACAGTATCGAAACCTGTGCAACTAATGAATTAACTGGACAGTTTGATATCATTATTAATGCCACATCTATTGGACTGTCAGGCGATACCTTACCGCTAGATGATACTCTGAACTGTCAGTACGCTTATGACATGATGTATGGGCGCTCGCTACCGTTTTTGCAGCACTTTTCGATACGAGGTGCGCAAACCTCCGATGGTTATGGCATGCTTATCGGACAAGCAGCCTTGAGCTTTGAGCGTTGGACAGAGCATAACATTGATGTGGCAACAGCGACTGACGCATTGATCAACCGATAAGCAAGCTATAGTCAGTCCAATATACAACAGACACAGCGAGATTGGGATGAATTTTTTGCAGCCTCTGTCTGCGTAGGTGCAGCACGCCAGAAAAATTTATACCAGTTTCGCGTTATTAGATACTGTACCTTTTTTATTGCGTATCGACTATAGCCCGAGTCTTCATTTTGAAAGTAATTAGGACTTACGCAAAACCAGAGATATATTGCCAACCTAAAGCATAGCGTAGTAC
>NZ_RRYV01000017.1 GCF_014861395.1 Psychrobacter sp. FME13
CAGGATCATATTGCTCTGTGCCGACAAGCTTGCCTTGATTGGCTTTGTTATGCCAGTTTGATAAGGTTTGCATGGCAATACCAAGCTGCTTTGCAGTCGCTGAAATATTGCCGTTGTTATCCGCAATCTTCTTGACGGCCTCTGCTTTAAACTCGTCACTGTAGGTTCTTACTTTCTTGGTCATGGTAAACTCCGATTAATACGCTTAGTTTACCAAGTTTAGGTGTACGGTTTCTTCAGCATAGCTCACTATTAATCTAGCGCCAACTTGGTAAGTTTTTAGCATTACTTAGATCCTTATGAAATTCAGGCTTACCTATAGTTAAGAATCAATGAAAAGACAAACTAAGGATAGTAAAACTCACCTGTAAAATCCGCATGGTAGATACCATCTGCCGTTAAACCTGAAAGAAAGAGGTCGTAAGAATTACCATGTATTAATTTTTTATAAGGCGTGTCTTCAAAGTTATTATCAGTAATACAGGTTTTTATTTCGTCAGATATAACAGTGAATTCGTTTTTATGATATGTAGACCAACCAATATTCATAGGAATAGCAATGCGTATCGCTGTTATACCCTCTATATCATCACGAGGTTTACCAGCAAAAGTCGCGCTATCCATGTTAGGACTAAAACAAACAATACCATCTGAAGCAACCTCAACATCAATAGTACCTTTGACAGGCAAACTATGTGAAGGGTTACCTCTACAGCTTAGTGAAGCGATGCTAAGTAAAGCAATCACTATTAATCTAGCGCCAACTTGGTAAGTTTTTGACATTATTTGGATCCCTATCAAGTTAAGAGGGCACTTAAATTTATTAGTAATGAAAACACTTAACTAGGGATAATAAAACTCATTTGTGAAGTGTATACGATGTTTGTAATCGTCCGTTATACCTTTAATAGATAAACTATAATACCTTTCATTACCTAAGCGACTATATAGTTTTTCATGAAAATCGAAATTATTCTCAGTTATGCACACTTTTTCTTTATCAGATATAACGCTGAATTCATCTTTATAATCAGCTCCCCAATCATTGGATATACCAACATATACATCTGTTATACCTTTTAAGTTATCGTAAGGCTTATCAGCGAAAGTCGCACTATCCATGTTAGGAGTAAAACAAATAATACCGCTTGGAGTAACCTCAATATCGATGGTGCCTTTGACAGGTAAACTATGCGAAGGATTCCCTCGACAACTTAGTGAAGCGATAATAAATAAAGCAATCACTATTAATCTAGCGCCAGCTTGGTAGGTTTTTAGCATTATTCGGATTCTTTATAAATTAAGACATGATTTTGATTTATGAGTAATAAAAAATCACGTGATAAACATCATCCTCATTTATTATTGCTTACCTATTTGAGGTAAAATAGTATTTTCATCAATGTCTATATCATCAAAAATAGTTCTTTTGATAGAACAGTTTATAAAACGTGTTTCTGTCAAATCTGTGAAATGGTTTATATGATCCGAAGTAAATTTACAGTTGTCGAAAGTGCAGTTGTTAAAAACGCTTGCGGCTAGGTTTACACCTCTAAATAAGACATTTTTGAAGATACATTTTTTGAATATTGACCCATATAATGTACAAGCATATACAATGCTGTCCAATACTTCGCAATCTATAAGCGTAGCATCGGTAGCAATAATGCCAACTAAATCAGTAGAAGTTATATTAATATCAATAAATTCAGTGTAGTCAAATTCACCAAACTCAATCACCAAATTATTTATTATCAAATCTGACAACTTTTTATTTTCATACTCTAGCTTCCTTATTACTGGTTTATCGTCCTCAGTACTTTTATAAGATAAACAACATATTTTTTCACCAATATGATTAAATATTTCAACTTCATGCGAGAATTTGGCAGTTTTCGTCATATTCTTGTTCCCTTTTTCTTAGGTAGTTTTCTTCAATGCGTATTATCGCTCGATGACCGCTCTTTGTAGCCCAATTTCTAAGATTTTTTCCTCGCTCTGGTAAATTGTTCTTATCTTCAATTAACTCTCGTTCTCTCTTAGCGATGCTCTCCCTAAGATTACTTATCTTTTTAAGTAAGTCCTGACACCTTTTTCCAAATGGGTTTTTAGGATTCTGAAGATCATATGTATTCGTAAAAGGATAAGGTCTGACACCTGCTGGCACTCTAGGAACTGACAAAGCTCCTGGGAATGGTATTGGCATTGGAGAAGCTATTGAAGCAGTTAGATCACTAGGTTTATCTACCAATCGATAATTACCTAAAAGATTACCATCTTTATCATAGTTATCAACCATTACATTGGACTCATATTCCCCACCCCCAGCACTCGCCCCCGGCGGATTAATCAGCACATCCTTACCGATGACCTTATTCTCTTTTTCTGCTTGGGTGACGATGCTTGAGCCTGTGATGATAATACTGCCATCAGCGTTCATCACCAGCGAGGATTTACCTACCGTGATCTTAAACTCATCGCCTGCGGTAATACTATAGCTCTTACCGACAAAGCTTTTTTTGATCCGTCCTATCTGCTCAGTTTGCATGATACCCACTGCGGTGTTCATGATGGTACCCACTTGAGTGGCATACCCTAAGCCAACTGTCACTGACTTGCCTAGTTTGACAAACTCAGTGTTGGTTTTATCTACCGTTAATGAGCGGCTCTTGTTGACCGTTTCTTTACGGTCTTTATTGACCGTTAGGGTGTCATTACCCTTAACCGTTTTGTCGCGGTTGCCTTTGATAGTGATCTGCTCGCTCTTATGCACGGTCTCGGTACGGTTGCCACCGATGTCTATCGTTTCATTATCATCGACGCGCTCTTGTCGGTTGTTATGAATGGTGATGGTTTCATCCTTGTCGACGATCTCGGTACGGTTTTGATGGATGGTGATGGTCTCATCTTTATCGACAACCTCGGTACGTTTACCATGTACGGTGACGGTCTCGTCTTTGTCGATGATGGTACTGCGGTCGCGGTTGACGTGGCGGCGCTCATCGTTCTTGATCAGGGAGTTGAGATCGCGTTGGGCTTGTAGGTTCACCAGCTCAAAGCCAGCATCGTCATTGAACATCAGCTCGTTGTAGTTATCAAGCGGGGAGTTAAAGCTTTTGGACTTGATGCCTGATTGCTTAGCGGCTTGCGGATAGCCCCATGGCGGCGGGTTGGCGCTGTTGTAAAGGCGTCCGATGACAATGGCATTTAAGAGCTTTTAAGTTAAGGCTGGGTTAAGTAAAGTAGTGCTACTGACTTATAATACCTTCTTGAATCAATACTTTAATAATATCTTTAGCTCTTTGATTGCCTTTGGCAGCAGCGTCTCGATATAACTCAAGCGCCTTGTTTAGATCTTTTTCAACACCATGTCCAAAATAATACATTCCGCCAAGATTGGTTTGTGCTTCTAGGTCTCCTTGAGCGGTAGATTTGCTATACCCTTTAAAAGCCTCATCATAACTTTGTACAGCGCCATCACCAGTATATTGTAGAGCAGCTAAATTGTTCTGAGCAGCTGCATAACCCTGTTCTGCCGATTTGTCATACCACATGGCGGCTAGTGCATAATTCTGTTTAACGCCTAAGCCGTTGGCATACATGACACCTATATTATATTGGGCTTCCATATCTCCTTGATCTGCTGCTTTTTGATACCATTGTTTTGCTTGTTTATAATCACGTTTGACCCCTTCACCGTAATAGTACATCGTTCCTAACCTGAATTGAGCTGTTGCAAATCCATTCTCTGCGGATTTTAAGTACCATTTTAAAGATTGATCATAATCTTTAGTTATCTCAGAATCCTTTTCATAAAAAAAACCAATATAGAATTGAGCTTCTGGTTGACCTTGAGCTGCTGCCTTCTCAAACCAAGCAATAGACTCATTAAAGACAGGTTCAAGCTCCATATTGAAGTAATACAGTTTGGCTAACGCATTCTGTCCATCAGCAAATCCCTGCTCTGCAGATTTTCGATACCACCATGCTGCCTTTGATTTATCCTGACTGACACCTTCACCGTTTTCATACATACTACCTAGTTGAAATTGGGCTTGTGGGTCGCCTTGGTTGGCTTCAGCGTGAAGTGCTTTAAAATATTTGTTGTTGTCTTTATTAATTGATTTGGTTGAGTATTGAATAGTTTCATTTGTAGAATCAGTTGAACAAGCTGAAATAGCTAGCCCAGTTGATATAGTTAAAGCTAGAATCAAAGGGTTAATTTTTTTATTAACTTTCTGAATTCTCATAGAGTATTACTCGTTCATATCAAGGTTAAACCGTAATTTTAATCTACCGTTTTAACGACTTCTAAACAGTCATATTTGACACTGGTTGCTCTGTCTACTCTTAGTTCTTTAAGAAAAACAGGTCTAAGCCTAATTAACTCCTGCTGGCTGTCACTATGTGCTTCAGCCATTTCGGTATCCATAGGTTGATATTGTTCCACAAAGATAGAAGCTAAACATAATGCGTTGATAGCATCTTTCTTCAAGTTATTTAGTTGAAACATTGGAACATCACTGGGATAGTTTTGTAAGATAGTAAATTTTACGAGAAGGTTTTTATATATAAAATCATTATATTTACTTGTTTCTAAATCATCAAAATTGATTCCTTGGACATCTCCATCGAGATAAACAGCTGTAGCTCGAAAAAACCCGTAATTAGCATCAGGTTTTTTCTCATAACATGCCATTAATAGTAGTGATGAAATCATTAGAGCAGCTAATTTAATAGTTATTTTTCTCATCGCTTGTTTCTCCTTGCGCTCTTTTTATTTTCTTCATAAATTTCAACCATATCTTTGTCAAAGCCTCGACCATATACTTGCTTGAAACGATCTTCATTAATAAACAGAGGCTTCTTACCATTTAGTATTAGTTGAGTTGTTGCATCTGAGATATCAATAGTATCTAGCATACCTTTACCAGCGAGAGCTCCTGCTGCTGCCGTAGTTGGAGCACCAAAGCCAGTGGTTGAATAATGCCCAACTGTCGCATCAGCCATTGGTTTATTTAAGTTATCATTAAGGTAGTCAGCAAATTTAAGATAGTGCTGGGTGTGATTCATTAATGCTCGATCATTAGCTACTGGATCTGTTATCGCATCTGTCAATTGGTCTGGAAGCATATCCATATTAATATTATCTTTTGCATATTGCTTCGCTAATTCATACTCTACGACGTTTTTATCTTTAAGCTCTTTCCACTCTTCATCAGTCATACCAAATTTGTATTCAGAATCTTTAGAGAACGGATTTAATGCTTTTATTCCCATAGCTATATCTACTCCGTTATACCATGGTTCATTACCCCCCAGCTCTGGCTCACCATCGTATGCTTTATAGCCAGCATCTTCAGGATAAGGCTCTCCATCTTTAAGCTGAGGCTCTCGCTGACCTCCAACACTATTTGTAGTAGGAGCGATAGTCATACCCCCACTTTCTTCTGCCCCACCCCCAGCACTCGCCCCCGGCGGATTAATCAGCACATCCTTACCGATGACCTTATTCTCTTTTTCTGCTTGGGTGACGATGCTTGAGCCTGTGATGATAATACTGCCATCAGCGTTCATCACCAGCGAGGATTTACCTACCGTGATCTTAAACTCATCGCCTGCGGTAATACTATAGCTCTTACCGACAAAGCTTTTCTTGATACGTCCGATCTGTTCAGTTTGCATGATGCCGACTGCGGTGTTCATAATCGTGCCCACTTGGGTGGCATACCCTAAGCCTACGGTGACGGACTTACCTAGTTTGACAAACTCGGTGTTGGTTCTATCTACCGTGAGTGAGCGGCTCTTGTCGATGTTCTCTTTACGATCCTTTTTGACGTTTAGAGTGTCGTTGCCCTTAACGGTTTTGTCTCGATTGCCTTTGATGGTGACTTGTTCACTCTTGTGTACAGTCTCTGTTCTATTACCACCGATATCAATGGTTTCATCTTTGTCCACCCGTTCTTGTCGGTTCTGATGAATGGTGATGGTCTCATCTTTGTCGACCACTTCGGTGCGGTTTTGATGAATGGTGATGTGTTCATCCAAGTCGACGATCTCGGTGCGCTTACCATGCACCGTTATGGTCTCGTCTTTGTCGATGATGGTGGTTCGGTCGCGGTTTACTCTGCGGGTCTCGTCGTTTTTAACCAGAGAGTTTAAGTCGCGCTGCGCTTGCAAGTTGACCAGCTCAAAGCCTGCGTCATCATTGAACATCAGCTCGTTGTAGTTATCGAGCGGGGAGTTGAAGCTTTTAGATTTGATGCCTGATTGCTTGGCGGCCTGTGGAGTTAACAGTAAGCTTGATCATTAAGAGATAATTATCGTGATGTCTTATTGTCAAGACCTTTAATCTGCTCTTCATTCATCTTAGCCATTATCTCTAAATAAAGTGCTTTCGCTTGTTTAAGTTGTTCTATCGTCATTACTTGAGGCAATAGTTCGATAACGTCATTTTCTACATTGGCAACTCTAGGTTCTATAACATCTTTACGTAAGTCTCTAGTGATATAGGCATAAGCCAAGGTTTTTACTACATTTTTATCGATTCCAAATTCTTCTGGATTTAAGTAGATATTAGATAGTATTAGCGATGATTCCCAGTTTTTTTCTAAAATTAAGTCTCTATTTAATAGGTCGATGCTTTCATTTATTTTATATTTATCTTTCATATGATGCATATACAAAGACGCTAACAAAGCTCTGGATGTCCTTACATTTTGGTCAATAGCAATTTTGTTATAATACTCAGCTTTGTCATAATCAATAATATTTAATTCTCGATCTCGATAAATCATCATTAAAAATCTGGTTGCATCAGGAGAACCTGCTTTAAAAGCTTCTTTTAAATAGTAAATACTTTTATCTATATCCAAACGAGTATTATTATCAAATCTTTCTGGATAGTTTATTTGAAAAGCACCTACAAAATAACCAGCTTGTTTGCTGCCTAAATCAAAGGCTTTTTTATAATAGGGATATGATTCTTTGCGATTATCCGCTATTAAATCATTATACGATGCATAGTAATAACAGGATTGTGCTATTTTATTTTTATCACATTCTAGTTGAAAAATTTTGGGGTCTTTAGCTTCCTTTAAAATAGTTACAAGTTTGACTATTTCTTTATCTGAGTCTACTGTACCAAAATAGACTAAGGGAAAAGGTTTTGATTGAGCGACAGAATCAGTTGTAGCATAACTAGATGCTGTACAACCAGTCATACTTAATTGCGAAAGTATGATTATTGCAATTCGTCCGATATTTTTATTAATCTTTTGGTAGCGCATTATCAAAATTCATCCGCTCTTTACCCATTTTAGACATCAATTCTAAATAAAGTGCTTTTGCTTGCTTTAATTGTTCTGGCGTTAGCTCTTGAGACAAGAGTTTAATAACATCTTCTTCTACATTGGCAATCTTATTATTCGCTAAGTCGTCTACTAGCTTTTTGCGTAAGTCTCTAGTGATATAAGCATAGGCTAATGACTTAACATAGTTTAACTTTGCTCCATATTCCTCTGGATATGAATATATAGCCATAAGACCTAACGATGATAACCAGTTCTTCTCTACTAGCAAATCCTCTTTATACAACTTAATGCTTTCATCTATCTTGGACTTATCTTTCATCTTATGTGTATAAAGCGAGGCTAAGAGAAATCTAGATGTTTTTACATTTTGTCTGATAGCGATTTTATTGTAGTACTCAGCTTTATCATAGTCGATGCGATTGAACTCTGGATCGCGATAAATCATCATAAGCAATCTAGTGGCATCAGGATATTCTGCCTTAAAAGCTTGTTCTAGATAGTAGATACTTTCATCTATAGTTAAGCTATTGCTGTCAGTAAATTGTTCTGGATAATTAATTTGATAATGACCTATTAATACGCCAGATTCTTTTTCACCTAAATTAAATGCTTTTATATGATATTCATAGGCTAGTTGGTAGTCTTCTAGTACTAAGTCCTGATACGCTGCATAAGTGAAGCAATAATCAGCTTTTTTTTGATCATCACATACCGACCTGAAGCGTTCTGGGTTTTTAATACTTTTGATTTCTTCTATAAAGTTAGAAGATTCCATTTTTATGCTGGTAGCATTATAAGGAACAAAGTTGGTATCTGCACAAGCAACAGTTACACTCAACGATGACAGTATGAATGATATCCCTAAAGCAATTATTTTAATCATCTTTTGGTATTGCATTATAAAGATTAGTCCGCTCTTTACCCATTTTTGCCATCAACTCGAAATACATTGCTTTGGCTTTTTTCAAAGTTTCAGGTGAAAGTTCTGTTTGCATTGCTTTGGCAAATCTAGTATCTACGTTATTAAACTCGCCTACATCTTGTCCTTTACGCAAGTCACTACTAACATAAGCATAGGCCAAAGTTTTAACAAGGTTAGGCTTTGGCTTAGCGCCATACTCTTCTGGATCTAAATAGATATTCATAAGTGCTAACGCTGATTGCCAGTTTTGTTCTATCATTAAGTCTTCTTCGTATAGCTTAATGCTTTTATCTATTTTGGATTTGTCTTTTATGTCATTAGTATATAAATATGCTAATAGATATCTAGAATGTTTAACTTCTTGCTTAATAGCGATTTTGTTATAATACTCAGATTTATCATAATCAATGCGATTAAGTTTTAAATCTCGATAAGTCATCATCAATATTCTGGTTGCATCGGGAGATCCTGCTTTAAAGGCTTGTTCTAAATAGTGAATACTCTCATCTATACTAAGCCGCTTATCGACATCAAATATTCCTGAATAATTTATCTGAAAGACGCCTACAAAATAACCAGCTTGTTTAATTCCCAAATTATAAGCTTTTTTATAATAATCGTAAGACTCTTTATAATCTTTTAATATTAAATCGTAATATGACGCATAGTAATAACAGGACTTAGCAATGCTCTGCTTATCACATTCAAGCTGAAGTTGTTTGGGATTTTCAATTTTATTCAAGAAGCTTACTAGTTTATTAATCTCTTGTTCAGAGTCTAACGTACCAAAAGATATTAAGGACATTGGTTCCGTTGTCGTAATAGAATCAGCAACGCCTGAAGTTTGCACTGCACAACCTAAGCTTATGATTAACTGTAAAAATACAATCAATGCAATTTTTCCTGTACTCTTAGTCATCTTTTGGTATTGCATCTTTAATCTCACTCCCTTTTTCTTTTACTGCGTTAAAATCATCATAAGCATCCCATGCATTTTTAACTGGTTTAGGCGCAAGGTCTTTAGCTTTGTCTATCAGCTTATCTTTACCTGTATTTGTCGCTTTATCAACTGCCTGACCTCTCAAAGCATCAGCATCTTTATTCAATAAATTCTCTCCAGTTGTAGCTATAGCATTGAATCCAGCGTGAGAGTCTTTTGCCGCATCATATATTGCAGTTCCAGCTTGTTTACCACCATCAACAGCTTCTCCTTTCCATGTATTATTAACCCGTGCCATTGGATTTTCGTAACCAATATCATCATAGAGGGAGGGAGGCTGACCCTGATTTATGGGTAATGGTTGTTGTGTTGGACTACTCTGGGCTGTATTGTTTTGCGTTGCATTATCGCTTGCACGTGCTGCACGTGCTGCTGCGTTTTGCTGTCTAATCTTTTCTATTTGAGCTTTCTGGGCATTATAGTAGTCCAAATCACCCCTTTCCTTTAACGCATCAGTATAGAATTGCCCTGTTTTTGAATTTTCACCCAAAACACGTGCATTTCGTGCGGCACTCTCTTTATCGTAATTAACTTCTGGTTTATAGTCCACGATATTAACTTGATTACGACCTGGTCCTCCCATAGCTCTAGCTGCTCTTC
Source organism: Psychrobacter sp. FME13 (assembly GCF_014861395.1). Classification (GTDB taxonomy): domain Bacteria; phylum Pseudomonadota; class Gammaproteobacteria; order Pseudomonadales; family Moraxellaceae; genus Psychrobacter. Next base: position 9,836 of record NZ_RRYV01000017.1, read on the forward strand.
TAAAATCCTCTATTTCTTTCTGAGTGCGACCTGCCATCAGACCACCACTTGCAATAGATTCTTCGATCATCTGATCGTTCATTGCATATAGCTCTTCATCAGTCATCTCATCACTATCACTACCCTGAATCATCAAACCGTCTGGACCACGTTGACCAGGCTCATCATTAAGATAATCAGGCTCAGCCTCTTCCACCTGACTATTACTCGCCCCCGGCGGATTAATCAGCACATCCTTACCGATGACTTTATTCTCTTTCTCAGCTTGCGTGACGATGCTGGAACCGGTAATGATGATACTACCATCGGCGTTCATCACCAGCGATGATTTACCCACCGTGATCTTAAACTCATCCCCTGCGGTAATACTATAGCTTTTACCCACAAAGCTTTTCTTGATCCGTCCTATCTGCTCGGTTTGCATGATGCCGACTGCGGTGTTCATAATCGTGCCGACTTGGGTGGCATACCCTAAGCCTACGGTGACGGACTTACCCAGTTTGACAAACTCAGTGTTGGTTCTATCGACGGTGAGTGAGCGGCTCTTGTCGATGTTCTCTTTGCGATCCTTTTTGACGTTTAAAGTGTCATTGCCCTTGACGGTTTTGTCTCTATTGCCTTTTACAAGTATCTGCTCGCTCTTATGCACGGTCTCAGTGCGGTTGCCACCGATGTCTATAGTCTCGTTATCATCAACCCGCTCTTTGCGGTTGTTGTGGATGGTGATGGTCTCATCTTTGTCGACGACCTCAGTACGGTTTTGATGGATGGTGATGTGCTCATCCAAATCGACAACCTCGGTACGTTTACCATGCACCGTTATGGTTTCGTCTTTGTCAATGGTCGTCGTTCGGTCTCTATTGACTCTACGCCGCTCGTCGTTCTTTACTAAGGAGTTCAGATCACGCTGAGCCTGCAGGTTGACCAGCTCAAAGCCGGCATCATCGTTGAACATGAGCTCGTTGTAGTTATCGAGCGGGGAGTTGAAGCTTTTAGATTTGATGCCTGATTGCTTGGCGGCCTGCGGGTAGCCCCATGGTGGCGGGTTGGCGCTGTTGTATAACCTGCCGATGACGATAGGACGGTCTGAGTCGCCGTTGATAAAGTCGATGAGCACTTCTTCGCCGATACGCGGGGTGTTGATAGAACCAAAGCTACCCCCTGCTGATCCTTGTGCCACGCGTATCCAGTCTGAGCTTTTCTGGTTACGGGGACCGTATCTGTCCCAGTGGAACTGTACTTTGATGTCCCCATAAGCATTGGTATGGACTTCTTCTCCAGCAGGACCGGTGACGGTAGCGCCTTGAGTGCCGATGATCTGCGGCTTGGGGGTGACTCTTGGCGTGCGGTACTGATAAGAGAGCGGTATAGCGGTAAAAGAGATACGGTAATGGGATTGTTCGGTGCCACTGGCATAGCCGGCCTCTTTAAAGTCGTATTCGCTATGGATGATCAGATGCTCAGTGTTAGCGGCATCGTGCGGATGACGGCTTAGAGTAAAAGTATGGCCTGGAGCGATGGTGAGCACGTTGCCGGCGGCAGTGATACGTTTGCTTTGAGCATTATAGTCTTGACTACGCACTTGCGCGTAGGTGGCCGCATCCTCTTTGGTCGCAAAGCCAGTATAGAAGTCATAGTGCTCAGTAGTAATACCACCAAGCTCATGGGTGCTCATGTTGTAATCAAGTTTGCGGTTAGCCAGCTTATAGCTGTGGTCGTTGACGTTGATTTTCTTGGTGGCAAGCCTGTCGCTTTGTTGCCAGATGTCGATGTAGTTCTTGTCTGGGGTGCCTGGGGTGACCGCTGAGTGATAGGGTATGGTGGCACGGCCTTGAATGGGGCTATGTGCGCTGTTATCATCAACGATGATGAGGGTGTTGTTGCCCTCAGTATGATCAAAGTAGTAGTACAGGCCTTCTTGTTCAAACAGACGGTTTAAGTAGTTAAAGCTAGTTTCTTGGTACTGAGTGCTATGACCGTACTTGCGGTAGCTGTTTAAGCACTGTATCTCATAAGGGAAGCCAAACTCATCTAGGATAGTGCGGGTAATCTCAAGAATGTCTTTGTCGACGAAGACGCGGCTGTCATGACGCTGGGTAAGATACCACATATTAGGGCGCATGATACAGGTGTAGAGATGATAGCTTTGTTCGTCTTCATCCTCACTAAGATAGCCAAAGTCGGTAACGAGACCGTTTAAAACCCGCTCGCCGCCTTTGGTATCAATGGTGACGGCGATGGTTTGGCCGATGATGTCGGTAGCGGCTAGGTTAGCATCTTTACTGGTGAGAACGAGACGATACTCATAAAGACTAGAGAGGGCTTCAACGCCCTTTAATTCAACAAAGGACAACGCGCGACCAAAAGGGGTGTGAATGGCTATGGTGCGCATGGGGTGTCCTCTTTTTAATAAATGACAAAATGTATGTTGGGATAAATGCTGTAAAAAATACTTTTTATTGAGCTAAAGTAAAGTGTTCGCTATTTTATTCTACAAATATTGGTAGATTATATCATCATCTTCAGTGGCTAGATGAATAGAGTCTATGGTTTTATTATCGATAATGTAAGTCAGTAGATCTTTACTAATCTTCGGTAGTACGGTATTCGTCAATATGGCGTCAATCATACGGCCACCAGACTCAACCTCACTACATCTAGCAGATATCAAGGTCAAGATCTCATCAGAATAGCTCAGTGTTATGCCATGATTGTCTTTGATACGTTTGACGATACGTTTGAGCTGCAAGTCGACAATTTTATTTAATGTCGTATCATTCAATGGATAGTAAGGGATGACCTGAATCCTACCTAACAGCGCCGCAGGGAATACTTGGAGCATAGGTGCTCTTAGCTCTTTTTGTAAGGTTTCCATATCGATAACTTCAGCGTTGTTATGACAACGATCCATGATCAGCTCTGTCCCTACGTTAGAGGTCAAAATGATAATAGTATTTTTGAAGTCGATATAGCGCCCTTCTCCATCTTCCATCCAACCTTTATCGAATACCTGAAAGAATATCTCATGGACATCGGGATGCGCTTTTTCGACTTCATCGAGTAGTACTACGCTATAAGGCTTGCGTCTGACTGCCTCGGTTAGTACCCCACCTTCGCCATAGCCGACGTAGCCTGGAGGTGCCCCCTTTAGAGTTGAAACGGTGTGCGCTTCTTGATACTCACTCATATTAATAGTGATGACATTATGCTCGCCGCCGTATAGCGAGTCAGCTAAAGCTAAAGCGGTCTCTGTCTTACCAACACCTGAGGGGCCTGCCAGCATAAAGACGCCTATAGGCTTGTTGGGATCATCAAGACTGGCTCTTGACGTCTGTACGCGCCGAGCGATAGCTTCCATACCATGATCTTGATCGATGACGCGTTTGCTAAGGGTTGAGCTAAGCTCCAAGATAGCTTGCAGCTCATCTTTCATCATCTTACCTACTGGTATACCTGTCCAGTCCGAGACTACATTCGCCACCGCTCTTGCATCCACCAACGGCGATACTAGTGGGTCATCGTTTTGCTGCTGTTTTAATTGCTCAATGATATTTTTTTGAGTCTCTAGCAACGTGCTCATATCAGTTGCACTAGCGCTAGCAGCGCCTACTTCTACTAAGGTATCTATATCAGGCTTATCATTAGCACTAACGATATCGTCATTATTACTAGTATCAATATTCTCTGTTTGCTCATCGTTTGGCTGTAATTCTAAGGCTTCTGTTTCTGTTTCTGTTTCTGTTTCTGTTTCTGAGCCATAATTCAAAATTTGCTGACGAACCTCAATTAAAGCGTTTACCAAACGAGATTCTTCTTGCCATTTAGCATCAAGCTCTGTTAACTGAGCTTCCAAATCAACCATTTCATTGTCAATCTCAAGCAAACGATCTTGTTGATCATAATCCAGCTTCATCTCACGTTCAACATTATGCTTTTGCGTCTCTAAAGCGAGCACTTTTCTGTTGATATATTCAATTCGGCTAGGCGTTGAATGCTGACTGAGCGATACTCTAGCGCAAGCGGTATCGACTAAGCCAATGGCTTTATCCGGTAGCATGCGTGCAGGTATATAGCGATGAGATAGCTGTACACTTGAGACAATAGCCTCATCAAGGATGATTACATTGTGATGCGACTCAAGCGAAGGCCCTAAAGCTCTTAACATCTCTATCGCCTCGTCCTCCTCTGGCTCCTCAACATTAATGACCTGAAAACGACGAGTAAGCGCAGGATCCTTTTCAAAGTACTTTTTGTACTCCGCCCAAGTCGTAGCGCCTATGGTTCTAAGCTTACCGCGAGCGAGTGCTGGTTTGAGTAGGTTTGCAGCATCGCCAGTACCTGCAGCGCCGCCTGCACCGATTAGAGTATGTATCTCATCAATGAACAATACAATAGGCGTTGGACTCGACTCGACTTCCTCCATGACAGCACGCAAACGCGTTTCAAACTCACCACTGACGCTAGCCCCTGCTTTTAAAGCGCCAATATCAAGTAAGATAAGCTCAACATTTTTTAGTGTTGGTGGGACATCACCTGAGGCCAGTTTCAGTGCCAACGCTTCAACGACTGCCGTTTTACCAACGCCTGCCTCCCCTGTCAAAATAGGGTTATTCTGCCGGCGACGCATTAGAATATCGATAATTTGTCGTATCTCATTATCGCGGCCTACGATAGGGTCAATCTTGCCAGCCGCCGCCATTTGCGTCAAATTGCTACCGTATTTCGCTAACGCTGTTTGCTCTGAGGACTCCAACTGCTCTTTTGAAGCTACTGGCGCGTCTTGTAAACCACTTTCAGAAGAAGCTTCTAAAACCGTATCCAGCTTATCAATGAGTTTATCAGCTGAAATCTTATTAAACTGTTTTGAGATTCTAAACAAAATATTAGATAGCTCAGAGCTTTTTAGTAAGGTATATAGCAAGTACGCACTACGAATTTTTTGACTATCAAATAATAAAGAGGTATAAGTCCAACTTTGTTCTACAGCCTCCTCTACATGCTTTGAGAAGTCAGCGACACTACTTGCGCCTGTCGGCAGACTCTCAACCGCTACCAAAATATCTTGTTTTAACTGACTAGCATCAATCTCAAAGTATCTGATAATACAATCTATATCGTTGTCAGACTTCTGCACCAAAATATGTAGCCAATGCACTAGCTCCACATAGCTATTTTCTCTTAAGCGGCAATAAGTAAAAGCACTCTCAAGCGACTTATAAAGAGAGTCATTTAACTTTGCAAATAGGACACTGCGGCTAATATTAGACATTTTCACTCCGTTAAATGCTTCGATCGTTAGGTTGAGTACTGAATTTCAGCTACTAGGTTTTATCTTTTAATACCTTAAAATTTAAAAAACTTCTTTAGAATCGCTCATTTTATAAAAATTATCTAAAACTCTTATCTCTATTGAAGCTTATAAATAAAAGTTAATAGCTTATTATTAAATGGTCTTGATCATTGTGAGTAGCGCCAAGCCAAGTAGTAAGACCTAGCTTGTTATGCTCTCCCAAAACCAACTTCGGTATTTCTGGCTTAGCTAGTACAAGCTCTACGTCCCAATCGTATTCCTCGCCGACATAAAAACGCACCCACTCTATTAGTCTTTTTGCATTAAAATTTTCTTCAAAAAAGGACTCATATTGATCTAAACTTAATGGACCAATAACAATCCGAAAATTAGTTTGTACATCATAAATTCTACTACCGACTATCAGTCCATCGCCAAGCGTATAATCACCACTTGCGCCTAAACGAGTTTGCTCATCCTTAGGCAGCTTAAACCATTGACCGATATTCTCTTCAATGCGGATGGGCAGAGAGAAATATTGAGATAATAAGCTTTGAAAGTTATCTGCGGAGCGATTTCTTTGTAAACTATAGCCTGCAAAGTATAGTTTTGAAAAATGCTCAACTTGTTGCTCGCTTTGCTCCTCGGCCAAAACCGCAAAGCCCGCTAGACTCGCTATATACCTACTGAATTTATCAGTACGCTTATTTTCGAGTGATAATACACTTTGAGCATTCATCCAACTCCGATAAAACATCGTCAGAATTCTATGCTGTAGCATATTCACAAAGCTGGCCCAAGCTTCATCCCCATATTGATGCTTTCTTTGAAAAATAAATTCAATCAGATGCGATGGTAGTGGTGAGTTAGCGCCTAATAGTCCTATCTCATTAATAGCAATTTGAAACTTATGGTTATCAAGCGAAACACTGTCAATATTCTTATAAATAAAAGACATAGAAGGGTTTTGGTACAGTCTAAATAAATCCTGCGCAGGACTAACGGTTTCGCCAATTAAAGGCTTAGAGGCATCCTGATGACTCTCTAAATGTTTCAAAATAGAAAAAAGACTATATTTATGCAAGTCAGTCGTTATTTGCGACAGATCAACCCCACCATTTCCTTGTTTTGGGTTATTGGCTGATGGCTTATACTCATCGAGTGGCTTCTTTTCATCTATGTAGTTATCAGTCATAACAGAGACTTCTCACCCTTTATATCTTTCCATTTGATAATCTGACCTTTTTGTACCGTCAGCACATTCATCTCAACGAATGAGTTTATGGAAATGCTACGAGCGAAGTAGCGTCTTAAGATTGAGGCGAATAAGAAAGGGTGCACTCCTGCTAATAAGCTCTCATCGAAGGTGATGGTTATTGCCATGCCTTTGACTAAACTTCCTGCGCCTTTATGCCTCACTAATTTAGTAATTGGCTCAACGGTGAGCCGCTTTATACTATTGACCTCAGACTTATAAAGCTCGTTATTTTCGTGAGGAAAAGCTAACAGTAGCTCTTTTAGCAGTAAAGTACTATCCTTCTCAGAATAGTCTGCTAATGAGACGTAGCTTAGGTTAAGCTGATTGAGCAATGACCAAAGCGTATGCTCTTCGTTTACAGCGTCAATCGGCTTAGTCACCTCAGAGATAATATGAGCGCCGCGTATTGGCAAAGCCACATCTATCAAAAAATCTGACTCTACCGATCTAGCCATAATCAAAGGTAAATCGCGGTTAGTACACCACGCCTCTACCGCCAAGTGGTCGATCTTAAAACTAAATACAGACTGCCCCTCACTCATCATCGACAAGTAAACCTCACTGCCTAAGTAAGACGTTCGGCCACCATACATACCTGCTGAGGTAGAGGGCACTCTCTTATCTCGTCTCATCGAAAAAAAAGCGTTATTATTACTTTTATTAATAAAAACCTCTTGATCGGCAGCCTTATAAATCGGAGTAAAATTAATTTGTTGATTATTAAACTTATCGAACCCCTTAACTCGCTCTATACTATGCACTTCAAAGTTTAACGGATGAACACGATCGACTATGACGTGATGCTCCGTATTTTGCATAGTGACTGGAAACCGTACTGATTTTTTTCTAAATAGGTTGACCAAAGGAGCAGTATTGATAGTGATATCTTGCTCTTTAAGCAATTGCGTCAACTCAGGTACATAGCTATCAAATAAGAATGAGACACTAAACCTACGTTTCTCATGTCCTACGACGCGTTTATTTACCCCATTTTCGACTATCACCTCTTCAGTCTGTGCAGCAGTAAGCGCAAAGTCGCCATTCAATTCCGCTTTTCTTATCGCTTTTTTTATACCATGTTGACTGACAAATAAGAACTTTTCTGGTAGCTGGATATATTCTTGCATTAGTCTTAAAGAGGAGATGGATTTATCTAAATCAAATACTAGTGCTTCCTCATCAGCAAATCCTTTATGCTCAGGATGTTGCTCTAAGGGATAATACCATTTGCGCGCATCCTCAAAACTGTGACACACGATGTTAGTACAGGAGTTCATTAGTAGGTTTAAAAGTTGTGAGGCTACAGGAAGATCCGAGCCTAGATAAAACACAAAATCCTCAGGCGTTAGATCAGAACATTTGATTGCCGAACTCAGTGAAAAGTCCAGTCTTAACGCTGATAAGCTAGCCCCTGTTTTTACAGTTTTGAGATCAGGCAAGTAACTTAATGAATTGGTATAATGCGATGCCTCAAGCTCAATAGGAGTCAACTCTGTATCTTGAGTCAGTGAGAAATGGCAGCTCAAAGTGTTAGCATCAATGTCGATAGGTAAAGATTCAAGCAAATGCCCGCGTTTTAATGTATTTAGCACATTGACATTATAGTGCTTTGAGGTGTCAAACTTTATGATAGTGGAGGCAGGAGTAGGATGCAAAAACTGCGGGTAAATCACCTCTAAGATACGCTGAACAAAGCGGGGGTATTCGGCATCTATTTTGAGCTGAGTTCGTGCTGTCAGATAAGCCACCCCTTCAAGTAGGCGTTCGACATAAGGGTCTGGCGTCTCATTAGCACTTAATTTAAGACGAGACGCGATCTTAGGATATTGACTTGCAAACTCTTGACCCATCTCTCGCAAAAATCTTAGCTCTTTATTATAATAAGATATAATTTTTTTATTCATCTACACTGCCATCCACTAACGAGAAAAGTCCAGTTTCCACATCGATAGTTGTTCTTAACCAAAACTCTCTAGGATAAGGGTTAAGCTTAATCATGCCTTTGATCTCTATCAATAATTGATTGTGGTTAAAATGCAGATCATTTTCGATATGGACAAGCACTTTGAGACCATCTTCTTCAAGTCTAGGTTCAAAATTAATCAATGACTCCAAAATTAAATCTTGTACCCTACCCCAATCAATGTCTGAGATATTAACGCCAGAAAACGCAGGTATGCCATAGTTGATAGTTGAGCTCTTTACCTGATTAGGTAACAGAATATCAAGCTGCTCACTATGCAAACAAGTGGTATTCAACAAAAACAAAATATCTCTTAATATCGATTCACGATACTTAGAGATACTAATGCCACGATAATACTTGGCGTCATGATTGCTTCTAGGATCTGTATCTGTCAGCCTATCTAATAAGCAAGGAACTAAACCGATTTCATCTTTCATTAACTATCCAACGAACTCTTTATTTTGTATTATTTAATGACTTTTTGTATATAGTGAGTTCAATATAAAAATGATACAGCGGGACTGGGATTAATTTTGCGCAGCCTCTGTCGGCGTAGGCACAGCACGCCAGTAAAATTTATACCAGTTCCGCGTTTAAATATAATGTATCTGTTTTATTTAGAATCGACTATAACTGTGGCTTATCTTTTAAAAAAAAGATCTAACTCAAACTTTTAAGCTAGATCTTTGTATTATAAACAATAAGAGAAGCGATTAAGCAGAGCGATTCTCTTTGACATTGAAGGCCATTTGCACTTCAGCGCCTTTAGAACCTTTATCATTCTGTTCCCAATACTGGTTTTTAACTTTAGCCGCTTGGAATGAGTATTCCATCATTAGTGACTCATTTTCTTGAGCACCAACGAATTTAACAGCAGTGATTAACACATCTTCTAGAGTAGTACGTGAGTACTCAACTTGGTTGCCGCCGGCTTTACAAACAGAGATCTCAACCTTACCTAAATGCTGACCTACTGAACAGTTCTTTAGTACCGTCGGTGCAGCCTTATCGATAGCAGCAACTACAGTCAAATCATCAAAGTTGACCTTGCCAGCGCCACCGCCGCCGCCAGAACTCATAGAGCCTGGCTGCTCAGCACCCCAGCTAAAGCTTTGAATGTCAGTCCAGCTTTTGTGGTTAGAGTCCTTAGATTCGCCGCTAACCCCTTCGATGCGCATAAACATATCTAACGCCATATTACTCTCCTAATTTAAATAAAATATTGATGAATAAAAATTGACTTCTTTATTCATCTCTTGCTGAAGGTAGTTTAGATACTAGACGTAAAGAAACTGTTAACCCTTCTAGTTGATAATGAGGTCTTAAGAAGAACTTCGAAGTATAATAACCAGGATTGCCTTCGATTTCTTCCACTATAACCTCAGCGGATGCTAATGGTTTTCTTGCTTTGGTTTCTTGAGTTGAATTAGCAGGATCTCCATCGACATAGTTCATAATCCACTCATTGAGCCATCTCTCCATATCTTCGCGCTCTTTGAACGAGCCTACCTTGTCTCTGACAATACATTTGAGATAATGAGCGAAGCGGCAACAAGCAAATAGATAAGGCAAACGTGCTGCTAGCTTAGCATTTGCCGAAGCATCTGCATCATAATACTCAGCGGGCTTATTGAGCGACTGCGCTCCTATAAATGCTGCTAAGTCGGTATTTTTTCTATGTACTAAAGGCATAAACCCTAAATTTGCAAGTTCAGACTCACGGCGATCACTGATAGCGATTTCGGTAGGACATTTCATGTCTACACCGCCATCATCAGTAGGGAAAGTATGAGTTGGTAAATTCTCAACTATACCGCCCGACTCTACGCCTCTGATAGAGGTGCACCAGCCATATTGTTTAAAAGATCTATTAATATTGACAGCCATAGCATAAGCGGCATTAGACCAAGTGTACTTATCATGGTTCGAGCCATCAGTATTTTCTTCAAAATCGAACTCATCGACTGGGTTTGATTTTGAGCTGTAAGGCAATCTTGATAGAAACTTAGGTAGCGCTAAACCAATATAACGTGAGTCCTCAGACTCTCTCAAGCTACGCCAGCTAGCGTATTCTGTATTTTGGAAAATCTTACTTAGGTCTCTTGGGTTGGCAAGCTCCTGCCAAGTCTCCATCTGCATCACATCAGGAGAGGCTCCTGCGATAAATGGGCAATGAGAAGCAGCGGCTATCTTCTTCATACCATTTAATAGCTCAACATCTTGTGGCGAGTGGTCAAAATAATAGTCACCAACCATGCAACCAAACGGCTCGCCACCGAACTGACCGTACTCCTCTTCATATATTCTTTTGAATAACGGGCTTTGATCCCAAGCAACACCTTTGTAGCGCTTGATATCGCGAGCTATTTCTCTTTTTGCGATCGGTAAAACTTTTATTTTTAGTAAGTCATCGCTTTCTGTATTGGTAACCAAATGGTTTAACCCTCGCCATGCACCTTCTAGTTTTTGAAACTCTTCATGATGAATGATCTGATTAATCTGTTCTGACAGCTTGCGATCTATCTCAGCGATAATGTACTCAATAGTCTGATAAGCATCATCTGATACCACTACTGTATTTTTTAAAGCCTGCTCAGCTAGTGTAGTGACTGCGTGTTGCACCGCACTTTTGGCATCTTCAGTTTTAGGTCTGAATTCCTTTTGTAATAAGTCTGCAAATCCTGTCTCTTTTTCTTGTAAAAGCTCAGGGTTTACCTCTGTTTTATTTAACTCTTGGACTTTATTCATAATAGTAGTCTCTAACTCTATAATTTTCTAACTGTTTATTCGTCGCTGCTATTGTTTGCAGCAGCCTTATTACTACTCGCTAGCGCTTGTAGCAACTCACTATCCGCTAAAACTTTAGAGATAAGCTCTTCAGCTCCCGATTTACCATCCATATAAGATAGTAGGTTTGATAGCTCAGTTCGTGCTTGCAAAAGCTCTCTTAAAGGCTCAACTTTATTGGCCACTGCTGTTGGCGAGAAGTCGTCCATACTCTCAAACTCAAGCTCGACATTCAGATTACCTTCTCCTGTCAAGGTGTTTTGAACTTGGAAAGCAGCTCTAGGCTTCAAGGCTTTCATTCTGTCATCAAAGTTATCTATATCTACTTCTAAGAATTTTCTCTCAGATAAATCGGGCACTAGAACTTGCGACTTACCTACTAGATCGGCCATAACGCCCATAACAAAAGGTAACTCTACGGTTGATTCTGACCCATACAACTCGACATCATATTCAATCTGTACACGAGGAGCACGATTGCGTCCTACAAATTTTTGGCTTGACGAATACTTTCTATTGGGATTATCGTTAGACATTTATACTTCCTTTTGAAATTGCCTCTTAACTAATGGCTAATAAGGGTTAAATTCAACTTAATTGCAAGTTCTTATTGTGAGTTATCTGATAAACTACAGATTAATAGAGGAAATTTATTTCCCTACTATAGTTTATTAACTTAACTAAATCTACATTTTAAGCTCACTGTTACATTATAGCTATAATCAATTCATAATACTTATTTTGTAGCTTATAGCTCAAGGTGCTTATCACAAGGTCTCGTCAGCATCAGTCCTCATCACTTTCTTGTTCACTCTCTTCTTTACCAATAATCAAGTCCAAGTCATTAAGACTGTTAGGACTTATATTTTTTAGTATCTCATAAAAACTCATATCCATAAGCTTTTGCAATCTTTCTATAAATAGTGGAGCGGGATGACTTGGCTCTTTCAATCTAAAATATAAGTTCAATTTCTCTAATACTATTTTTACGTCAGCTCTATCTTTTATTTTTATATCCTCTAAGCTTTGTATGTCGAGGACTGGTTTAGTCATCACTGTATTTAGAGCGGTGCCAACCTCTTCTTCAGAAGAATCTTGATTATCGCTTTCTTCCATAGTAGATGTCCTAACTAGTAAGCTTGCAATCACTTCTAAAGGTTTCTTTATGGTAGAAAAGTCTAAGTGAAAACCTTCAAGATTTTTATCAAAAACATTTTCTATTGCTAATATCAAATCTAAAGCATCTTTTAGAGCTAAGAGCTCTTCTTGTTCGTTCTCATAGGCTACTTTTATGTCCTCTATAAGCTTTTCTTTACCCCCAGGATATAAGCCATCTTCATTATTCATCAATGATGCCGCTACGGACTTTATTTTAAAATAACTCTTTTTGCTAGGTGAGTATAAGATATTCGATTCATTTAGCTGCTGGATAATACCAGTATTAGCGATGAGTAGACCTATGGATCCTGATCTATAAAAAGCATCAAAACTACCCTCTTCATCTACTAGCTTTGGATATAAGTCTTCCCAATACTTGTCCACATTGGCATAGATGATCTCACAGCCCTTTTTAAAGCCTTTAACACCATAGTTGGCCGTCAGTGCTTGCGCATAAAAACAGAATACTCTGATATCTTTAGATTCAGATAGTATTTGGCGACAAAGCTTTTCAACTGTGTTCCAGTCTGGTTCTTCCGCCTCAATTATGACATCGCCATACTGCTGTTCAGGCTTACCTTCAACTAAGGTCTGAATATCAATAAACCGTGCGTCATATTCTATGTCTATACCTGTTGGCTGCGCTGCTGAAATAGGATCCACAAAATCTGAAAAATTTTTAGTCATAATTTAGCCATATATTTTGTTGTAGAGCGTACAAGTCAAAGCTCCTTGATGAGTAATAGTAGAAAAATTGTCTAGGTTAATCCAATATGACTCCATAATAGACTCATGTCTCTTTGCTATGATTTCTGAGACAATATTCTTTATAACATCCTTAAGGCCTTCTGCTACTTCATAATCGGTGGATATCGATGCAAAATACTGTTGTTCGGTAGTAGTAAAGTCGCCGTTTGCTATCAAATTGACAAACCCTTGATATTGGTTAGCCATTGAAAGCACTGACTCAAACATGCTCTCTAAGCTCTCAAATTGACTGATTGGATATTCGAAATAGACTAAAAAAGGGTGTTTACGCTCTGCCATATCTGAGCTTAATGTCGTCAAACCTACCTTCAATTTTTCACCTTCGCTTATAATAAATAGCCATATAGGCTTATCTTTATTTTTATTGCCCAAAAAAGGTAATAAGCTATTGGTATTAGAGCACTTATTGAACCAGACTTCCCAGTCGTAATAGTAATCTCGCGCTAACCCAGAGGCCTTTATAAACTCCCTTCTTCTACGGAGTTTGCCGAAGTAATGGAACTGTTCCCTGTTAGACATTTAATTTCTCTTACTTTTGTTAATGCTAGGTTTGAAAGTGCTATTTGAAAGTGATTAGCGTATGAATCTGCACCACTAAAAGTCTTTAGTTAGGCTTTTACGGACAAGAAAACCTGCGCAAATCAGCTAAATAAAAAGGATTGTTGCCTACCCCAGCACTAAATTCAATCACTATATCTTTGTCGTCAAGAGAGTACCTAACTACGCTTTTATTCCGGTTGTTGATAAGCGTTTTACCTGCTTCAACTAGTTTTAATAGAGCCCATGATCCATCAGTCTCAACTTCGTCGACTCTTTTTTCATTAATATAAGCTAAAAAGCCTACCTTCCTTGAAGAATCTTTAGGCCAAGTGGCTCTAAAGCTCTCTAACGGGCCATGACTGTATGAGTATGACTTATCGCCATAGTTAAAAATTAACTTTTCAATTCTTGGGTCGACATTAATAACTTTGACATTGAAATCAAATCCTAGCTGCCCATTTCCTTTTTGAAGAAGAGGTGTGCTTACTTGCTCAATGTCGCGAACGCCTCTAAACTCAGATCTAAATTTTGAATGCAAGCGTATAAGCTCATCAAAACTAGCGACCCGCATGGCATTAACTACTTGCGGATTAAGATTCATAAAAGACTGATACTGACCTTTGGTACCAAAGATCTTGTCGAAATTAGTAAGCTTGATCTCGCTGTCTGAGTTTGCACTAAAGGGATAGCTGTCTTGTGTGAAGCCTTTACAAAAAGCGGTGATAGGAGCCAACTCACGCTTCATAGAATTGAAGGCCTCTAATTCCTGCTTTTTTTTTAACTCCGTTTTTGCTACCTCTTGCTCCTCCTTTAATGCCAGCTCTTCTTGTCTTCTGGCTTCTTCTTTATCTTCTGCCTCTTGTCTTATGTCATCTTCTCGCTGTCTTTGCTCTTCAAGCTTTCTTTTAGCTTCAATATCTGCTTTCAGTAGTCGCTCATTCATCTCATCTAAACTTTGATTGAGAATAAAAACCGAAAACTGATCAAACATCTGTCGAAAAGGCGATGGCAATCTATTTATCTCAGCTCTATATCTAAATAACGAATCATTAGATGGGAGATCGACTCCTTTTTCTACTGCTACATCCAAGATATCTAAGAACTCATAAAGATCCTTAATCGAGACGACTACCTCATTTATGGCTGCTTGATCGGATCCTTGCTTTTCAGCCAATACCCCAAACTCAGAGAATTCTTCATCTACAGGAGTGGTGAACTTAAGATTATCAATGTAGTTATCTTTGACATAGCCTGCCTTGTTCTGCAAATTGCCAAACCCTGCTCTAGAAATCAATCTATCTACAGTATCTTTGACAGCGCCATTAGTCTCACCACCCTCTATCTGTTTACTAATATCCAAAGTCGTATTATCGCTGATACCTACGATTATATTCTGCAGTGGCGAGTTTGAAGTATTTGAGAGAATCTTGGCGATATCTCTAGCTTCACGAAGATTTCTAGGTTGCTTTAGTCTAATATCGGCAATATATCTATTCCATGCGCTGATATATCTTTGGAAGTAAGCGCTTTTGGCTTCTTTTAAGGTATCAGTTTCACTAGATTTTAAAGAGGCATAGTTGCCCAATACCCACTCCTCTTCTTCATAAAGCTTAGCCGTTGACTTTAGAAGCTCAGGAAGAACAAACTCAATATAAGCCTGTTTGGTATAAATAGGATTAATAGCTTCAGTTAAAGGTTTGCCACTTGCTCTAGCAAAAACCAATCTACTTTGCTTGCCGCCCATCGTATCAAAAGAGACAGGCACCACTTTATTACCGCCTCTAGCTATCTCAGTAAAACTATCATTCAAAATCATAATTGAGATATCATTACGGGCAATAAACTGTCTTCTTTCATCAACTAGCTTGGTATCGAGAGGTAGACTTGGCGTCAGCCCTTCTTCTTGAAGAATGAACTTTAGAGACTGCTCAATTCTCTGTTTTTGCTCGGCATTTTGGATCGAAGAGTCTTTTTCAAAACTACGCATCAGCCAAGACAACATGAATTCAGCATCAAACCTTGTGTCATCATATAACATTAGGTAGGCTTTTAGAGCGTTGTAATTGTCTATAGAGGAATCCTCTGGGCTCTGTCTTAGCAACTCGTCGATCTTATATGAGATGAGCGGCATAACTCTTTCATTTAGAGCACGCTGATAGGCCGCTTGTGAGATTTCGTCCACAGCGTAGCCTTGATACAGACCCATTCTATGTTTGAGCGCAGGCGAGTCTATATCGACAAAAGGCGCAGTTCTAGATAGCACTCTTATTTTGTCAGCCATTTCCACAGCTTGTAGCAAGTCTTTGGTTTCAGTGGTGTCTTTTAGCTCTTTATCTAAGCTAATGGCTTTTTCGTTGACATCTTTTAGATATTGACTGTTCGTCAAAAAACTATTAAACATAAAGGCAGAGGCCAATATAACACCACCTGCTATGGCACCTACGCCTATCCATTTAAGTATTTGGTTCTTGGTAGACCAAACCCTATTATTACTAGCAAGGTTAGCGTCGTTAAATATAACATCGGTAAATAAATCATGAATAAAATAACTTTTGGTAACTTGTGAGCCTACAGTCTTATCTTTTATGTATTTAGGTGTCAGCTCAAAATTACTGGTTATGTTATTGAACACAGGATCCATACTTTCACCATCTTGATAAGCGCTGGTGAAAAATATGCCTCGCCACTGTACAGCCTCTTCAAACTTTGAGGATTTATATAACTCTCTAAATAATAAGATTAGTCGCTCATTAAGTAATGAAAACTCATTTGAGAAAGTAAAAATGGCATCTTTTTCAGTCTGATTGGGGACATCATCTATTATTCTCAGATAAGAGGACTCTATATTATCCCTGATATTATTAAGCTGTTTGGAAACGTAACCAATAGTTGCCGTCCCATTATCGTCTTCTATATCATTAGCAGGAATAGTAAACCCTAGATATTTTTTCCTTTGCTCTTCATCTAAACTACTAAAAAAGTCCTCAAAACCTTTTAAAATATCTAACTTAGTCACCATCAGGTATACAGGAAAGTTGATACCTAGCTTGGCTCTCATCTCTTGAATTCTTTTGCGTAATTCTCGAGTAATATTTTTGAAGTCAGTATTAGGGTTCAAAATATCATCTAGACCTATAGTGACAACTACCCCATTAATAGGCTGTCTTGGTCTATACTTCTTAAGTAAGCTGATAAATTCAAGCCAATCGTATGAATCCTCTTCATTGTTATCTTGTAGCGATAGTCGACCTGCGGTATCGAGTAAAACCGCATCATCTGTCAAAAACCAATCACAATCTTTAGTACCAGCCAAGCCACTAATAGAAGCACCAAAAGTGCTCTCTAAAGGAAAGTTTAGACCTGATTCTCTTAACGCAGTTGTTTTACCCGTTCCAGCAGCGCCGAGCACCACATACCATGGCATCTGATATAAATACTGGCCTGTAAAGAATTTATTTTTTATATAGCCATCAGAGTTTGAGAATTTTGCGCTTTTTAGAACCGAGTCTATCTCATCAAACTGACGACTTAGCGGACTGTCTTTATTCACATGCTTTAAAATAGGCTGCTGTGAAGTTTTTATGTCTTCAACCAGCTCTCTATTTCTTCTTGCTTGCAAATACTGTTTTAGAAAAGTTTTAGTTAACCAAACTAAAAATATTAGGGCAATAATAGCTATTCTCACCGCTTTACTCTCAAGAGGTTTGTAGCTACCGATAGCTACGATGCCTCCAAAGAACCAAATCAATAGAGATATCCCGAGTAGTCCTAAAAAGACCCAAAAAACCTTTGAACTTGCAAAAGACAATAACCTTCTCATCTTATAGAACCTTCTTGTAATCTCTCAAAAAATTTTAAATAATAAAAGTAGTCATTATTATTGCTAGGGTTAGATTTTTATGGCTCAGTTGGGACATCATTACCCAAGCTATAAACGGTTATCTCAACCCGTCTGTTCTTTGCTTTATTGTCAGCAGAGTCATTTGCAACTACTGGATTAGTAGACCCTCTACCTTCTGATCTGATTCTGCTATTATCTTCTACGTAGCCTTCCAAAATCTCTTTTACCGCGTCTGCGCGCGCTTGAGACAATTGCCAGTTAGAAGGAAAAGTAATACTTTGTATAGGAGTATCATCGGTATAGCCAGTGACGACTACTTGACCACTGATACCTTGTAGCGCTTGACCTATAGTGGCTAATACTGGAAAAAATTGATTTTGAATATTTTCTGAGCCAGACTCAAATAATCCATCTCCCAAGATAGTAATAACGCTGCGATCTGCAAACTCATTAACCTCTACTAGATCTCTATCTATCTCAGTTTGTAGAGCTGGGGTTAGCGGTTTGGTTTGAACAGTAGCACTACGCCCGCTGACGTTATATGGTGCATTAGCGGGTAACGATAGGGTGTTTATCTGGGCACTAGTATCATCCATCGTTGAACCGAGAAAAACCCTCAGCATAATATAAAATATGGCGACTATAAGACTGGCTAGAACTGCGATGACCCATAGAGGAATTTGCCAACGACGTTTGACTTCATCCTCATTTTTATCGCTGCGAGTTTCTTGAAACAATAGACTAAAAGTTTCTGGTCTTTTTGATCTAATCAAATCAATGAGTCTATTTTTTTCTTGTTCTAAAATAGTGTCGCCGTTATTGGCTATCTGATATTTACCTTTATAGCCAAACTGTAAACAGAGGTAGATAAATTCGATAAGGTACAAATTTTTATCAACATCTAACTTAGCTTTATCTAAGATTTCAAAAAAACGCTCTCCGCCCCAAGTTTCATCGAAAAAGGAGACTAGTAAGCTTTTTTTTGACCACTCTTCGTTTGCCCAACCTGATCTAACTGCAGATTCATCAACAAAAGCACATAAGCAGTACTGCGCTGCTTTCACCATCTCATAAGGCGCTCCCTCTTTTTCAGCTTTGGATTCGAAATCCTCAATCATTGAGGAAAACTTATGTAACACCTTGTCTACTGAAAGCTGAGTTGTCGAGTTCTTCATGGCATTGGTCGAAACCATTACTGGCTTCGCCGCTGAAATAATCGGATTATAAACCTCTGAGAATTGCAGATTTGCTTTTGGATCACTTTTCATTTTTTTTCCATCTATTTGCATGAAGTCTAATTTATGTTAGGTTTAATCGCCCAGAACTCTAGATCAATATTTGGGAAATCTCCTGCGACATGAAATGCCATACCTGAGGAATCATCGAAACGCTCCCACAACTCTGTTTGTTTATCCAGCTCAAAATAGACATAGCCATTGTGATAAGGCAGCTCTCTGGGAGCCACTGATAGAGCATTTAGTTTGACCCCTGGTAAATGATAAGCGACCAACTCTTTAATTTGTTCTACGGTACTTATTTTCATGATACTTGGTAGATTATGTCTTAGAGTCTCATTAGGCATATCCGCTTTTACGGCGAGTACAAAGTCAGCAACTTCCAATATTTCAGCATTTGGCGTTTGAGCCACGTAGGTCGCGCTGTCTTTTTTGCTTAAGTCTATTCTTATAATTCTTTGTTCTAATATGGTGGATAAACTAATTCTAAGATTAGACATTAAATGCTGATAGCACTGTTTTAAGTTTTTGTGGTCGTAAACGGGCATGTCGCCCATTTTTCTGCTAGGTAAAAAGGTCATTAAATCACCGCACAGCTTCGATAAGCTAACAAATAACGCTTCTGGATGCGTGTGATTGCTTGGCTGCTTTTGATGCTGCATATAAGCTAAGTACCTATTAACAGTCTGTAGCATGAGAAAATCCGTAATCTCAAGCGAACCACCTCGGTTAGGGTCATTGACAGCATTAGCCAAACTTTTGCTTTTTTGGGCTAAAAGTCCATACAGCTCATTAATATAGTTATACAGCTTAAGGTTTTTTTGAGCGATAAGGGTTGGCGGGATATAACTTTCTTGAATCTCGACTTCTGAGTTTTCGTTACTTGAGACAATAGCTATAGGAACTTTGATTAAACTTGAATGGATATTTTCTTCCAACATCAGACGGGCATTTAATCTGGCTAAGGTGACTACTCTAGGCTCTAAATCACTATCTGCAGTGTCTATTAAAGGTTTTTCAAAAGCGCTATAACGACTATTTTTTATCTTATCGGTATCAAATGATATCTCAGTTGAACTTGCCGTCACTCTAGAGATTACTAAATATAGCTTGGTCTCAGCTATATTTGCAGGCACGCTATACTCTAAGGAGTCAATCTCAAGTGAAGTAGGTACAAATACGGTACCATCCTCAAAAACTACCTCCAGTCTCGACAAACTCACTACCCCTTGCTTGAGGAGCGATTCATTAATCGCTAAATCATAAACTCCGTAGTAGTGCGCCTGTGCAAACTTAACTATATTATGAAGTTTACTCTCGGCATATCTATCATTTTGCTGAAAATGCTGCGGTGAAAGATAAGTACCTTCCGCCCATACTACCTTTGAATATTCGCCCATCATTGATACCTATTATTGCTTTAGTGCTAATTATTTGTTATTGATTGCTGAATATGCCTTTACTGTAGTCATATTTTGGCTTTTTATACTTACCATTTTTTGTTACTGACTTATCGTTTGGATGTCTTTTTGCATACTCTTTAAGCTCGGCTTGCATTTGTTTTTTTGACAATTGAAAGACATTTGACTGGTCAACTTTTAGATATAGATAACTGCTACGACTTCCCAATTTAGAAGGCTGTTTTTGTAGCGCTATCCTCCATGATGCGTCTTCAATATCGCGGTAGCCAGTAGTCAATCCTAAGTAATTCGTTCCTTCTTCTAAGCTGAGCGGTATTGACTTTATGCTATCTGGAGTCAGTATATGTTGAGTCTTGAATAGTACATCGCCATTCAAATCATTATCATCATCTATTAAATCTAAGTAGCTGCCATAAATAAAATTAGATTTTCGCTCTAATTGAAAGACGTCTAGTCTTACTGGAGCAGGCCTATTGACCACATCAAGGTTAATTGAAGGCGCTGTCAATATTAAAAACTCTACTTGTTCAGCATTACTTTTATTCTTTGTAGCGCTACTTAGCGTTGAACAGCTTGAAAGCATAAGACATAGCACGATTAAGCTATAGCTTATAAACCAAGTGTTTTTTTTATCTTGAAACATAGTATGCCTATTTATCAATGACTCTAGAATAGAAGCTGTAAGGTATAGTGCGTTAGTAGATTAAAAAGAAAGCCGTTTAATACTATCTATTATTTTCAAATTTTTGATGCTATTCGTATTAAGAGAATACACCCAAAAAACAAAGTTATGTTTGCTAAAAGCTGTGATTTTAGCACAACACAATGACAGTACAAAACCTTTAAATTTTATTATTATAAATTCCTGAATGCTCACTAACAGACAAGTTTTTATCAAGAATATCAATAAGACATGACATCAGCTTAGTATAACGATACAATCCAACCATACATAAGTTCATAGCTATAGTTTTATCATGACTCTATTGCTGTAGCACTAGCTCTCGCTTTACTTCTGAATATTAAAAAAGGATCTTCCCATGCGCACCATCGCCATCCACACCCCCTTTGGCCGCGCGTTATCCTTTGTTGAGCTCAAGGGAGTGGAAGCCCTCTCCAGTCTCTATGAATACCGCCTTGTTCTCACCAGTAAAAATGCTAACCTAGCCGCTACCGACATCATCGGTCAGACCATCGCTGTCACCATTGATACCAAAGGCGGCGAACGGGTTTTAAACGGTCTGGTTACCGATTTCGGTTACCTTAGTGAAGATGAGGACGAACAAAGCTATCATCTCTACACCTGCATCATGCGCCCTAATATGTGGTATCTCACCCAGCGTCATGACAGCCGCGTCTTCGTTGACAAAGACATCCTTGAGATTACCCGCATCATCCTAGATGAGTTTGGCTTCCCCTATGAGATACAGTGCTTAAACAGCTACCGCAAGTACGGTCATAGCACCCAGTACCAAGAGACCAGCTTTAACTATCTAAACCGCCTCTTTGAACAAGAAGGCCTCTACTACTACTTTGATCATACCGAGGGCAACAACACCCTTATCATCGTCGATGACAACAGCGCACATAGCCCCATTCAAGGCCGCGCCACCATACCCTATCACTCAGCCGTCACCCCAGGCACCCCCGACAAGAACTACATCGACATCTGGCAGCAAAGCGACAGGCTTGCCACCAAGAAAGTCAACGTTAACGACCACAGCTATAAGCTGGCTAATCGTAAACTTGATTACAACATGAGCACCCATGAGCTTGGCGGTATTACCACCGAGCACTATGACTTCTATACTGGCTTTAGCACCAAAGACGATGCGGCAAGCTACGCGCAAGTACGTAGTCAAGACTATAACGCTCAAAGCAAACGTATCACTGCCGCCGGTAACGTACTCACCATCGCCCCCGGTCACACTTTTACCTTGAGCCGTCATCCGCATGATGCCGCCAACACCGAACACCTCATCATCCATGCCGAATACGACTTTAAAGAAGCCGGTTACGCCAGTGGCACCCAGCAGTCGCACTACCGCATCTCTTTTACCGCCATACCGATAACTTACCAGTACCGTACGCCAAGAGTCACCCCCAAACCGCAAATCATTGGCAGTCAAGGTGCTACCGTCACCGGCCCTGCCGGAGAAGAAGTACACACTAATGGGTATGGCGATATCAAAGTACAGTTCCACTGGGACAGATACGGTCCCCGTAACCAGAAAAGCTCGGACTGGATACGCGTGGCCCAAGGATCAGCAGGGGGCAGCTTTGGCTCCATCAACACCCCGCGTATTGGCGAAGAAGTGCTGATTGACTTTATCAACGGCGACTCAGACCGTCCTATCGTCATCGGCCGTCTCTACAACAGCGCCAACCCACCGCCCTGGGGCTACCCGCAAGCGGCTAAAAAGTCCGGCATCAAGTCCAAAAGCTTTAACTCCCCGCTCGATAACTACAACGAGCTGATGTTCAACGATGATGCCGGCTTTGAGCTAGTGAATCTACAAGCCCAGCGTGATCTCAACTCCCTAGTGAAGAACGATGAGAGACGCAGAGTAAACCGTGACCGCAGCACCATCATCGACAAAGACGAGACTGTGACGGTGCATGGTAAACGTACTGAGGTAGTCGACAAAGACGAACACATCACCATCCATCAGAACCGCACTGAAGTGGTCGATAAAGATGAAACCATCACCATCCATCAGAACCGACAAGAACGGGTGGACAAAGATGAAACCATTGATATCGGTGGTAATAGAACAGAGACCGTACACAAGAGTGAACAAGTCACCATCAAAGGCAACCGAGACAAAACCGTCAAGGGCAATGACACCCTAACGGTAAACAAAGACCGTAAAGAAACCGTCAACAAGAGCCGTTCCCTCACCGTGGACAAGAACAACACTGAGCTGGTCAAACTGGGTAAGTCAGTGACGGTAGGCTTAGGGTATGTCACCCAAGTAGGTACAGTGATGAATACGGCAGTGGGTGTCATGCAAACTGAACAGATCGGACGTATCAAGAAAAGCTTTGTCGGTAAGAGCTATAGTATTACCGCAGGCGATGAGTTTAAGATCACGGTAGGTAAATCCTCACTGGTGATGAACGCCGATGGCAGTATTATCATTACAGGCTCAACCATCATTACCCAAGCGGAGAAAGAGAATAAGGTGATTGGCAAGGATGTGCTCATCAATCCGCCGGGGGCTAGTAGTAATGGTGGGAAGGAGGATGAACCTGCTCAAATAGGTGCTGATGGATTACCTGTTCAAGGTAGTGATAGTGATGAGTATGAGTCTAATGTAATAGTGACGGATCAAGATGGTAATCCGATTCCTGAAGATCAAAGGGTGGATTTGTTTGCAGGTCCTGGTGGAGGTGGTAGAAATCCCAGTAAAGCAGAAGTTGAAAAAGTTATCGATATGATAGACTTAAGTAGGGATGTTTATGATAATGACGGTAAAGGCATACCGGCATATCCACGTTTAAGTAAAGCTGAGATTCAAAAACTTGGTCTTAACCCAGCTCTATTTAATACTAAAGACGATGAGTCAGGATTTTACGCCTCGATATATAAAAATGAGAAAAATAGTGGCTATGCAGTTGCTATGAGAGGTACAGAACCTACCAAAATGACTGACTTAATAGCAGATGGTGCACAAGGTATTGGACTTTCTAATGATCAATATGATAAGGCTTACAAATTAGCTCAAGAGCTAAGAACTAGCCCGAAAATTAATAAAAATAATACTACCTTTACAGGACATTCATTAGGTGGTGGACTAGCGGCAACAGCAGGGTCTATTACTGGTTACCCGACTTACACCTTT
The DNA here is from genome assembly GCF_014861395.1 of Psychrobacter sp. FME13. Taxonomy (GTDB): domain Bacteria; phylum Pseudomonadota; class Gammaproteobacteria; order Pseudomonadales; family Moraxellaceae; genus Psychrobacter. The sequence goes on from NZ_RRYV01000017.1 coordinate 33,945, forward strand.
AATGCAGCAGGAGTTCATTCAAAGACTTTAAATAAGTACGGCATTCCTGACAACAATACAAAGCACGTACAAGCCTACAATACTAAGAATGATCCTTTGAATTGGGCACAGGATAACAATGGTAAGGTTATGGCAGGAGTTGCGGCATTTAGTCCAGCAGCAGGTATTTGGGGCTACACGTCAGGAGCTTTGCCAAAAGCAGTTGGTACAAGGACAAGGGTTCCGACAGATGATACTAAGAAAACAGCCCACAACACGGATGGCATGAGAAAAGCGTTGTCTAAGAGGTTATAGGTTAATTATAAAAGAGCTTAAACATGAAAAATATACTGTTTTTATTACTAACCATACTAATCATAGGTTGTAGCAATATGAATACGCATAAGAACTATAGAGAAGCACACATAGAAAACTACTTCCAAGGAGACAACGTTGCTATGGCAGAAGCCATCTTTAACGAAGATACTGACGAGATTACCCGACTGGTTAAAGAAGAAGGCTATGATGTCAATACCAGAGACAGTATAGAGCGCGGTGTCTGGACCTACCAATGGACTTATTTAAACTATGCGGTGACCAAGGGTAAGCGTAAATCAGTTAAGACCTTACTTGATTTAGGGGCAGACATTGATAAGTTGCTTTTCATTGGCAGTGCTCATAGCAATCTAAACATAGCAGCAGGTCATTGTGATAAGGCTATGATAGAGATGTTGTTGGAACACAACATTAAAATGGATCATACCATCGCGCTTTCACCTCTAGATGATTTAATGGTCAATGATTGCTATAGCGAGCAGCTGTTTGATTTACTGATTGAGCATGGCACAGATGTCAATCATCCTGATTATTTTTCTGGTACTACTCCAGTTATGACCGCTTATGCTATTAATAATCACGATGCCATTGACTATTTATTAAGTAAAGGCGCTGATCCTTTGCAAGTTAGCACCAGTGGACATAGTTTCGCAAGTTTAATACAGATGAACTTAAATGATAATATAGGATTACAAACCGCTCAAAAGTATAAGCAAATTATGATCCAAGACTACGGTATCCAGTATCCTGTAGAAGTGTCTTATAGAAAGGGCATTAAGCAGTCGATTAAAAGGTTTGAGAATGCCACAGCTAGAGAAAAGAAGTTTTTAGGAGCCAGCGAAGTAGAACGAGTAAATGACATGCGAGAAAGTTTGATTACTGGTGTTGATAATGGCATAGCCATTGATTAAATGCTATATATTGGTTGTCTATACAAAATGTCTTATGCGCCGTATAGCAGCACTTAAAATTATATGTCTTCCTACATAATTCTCGACTATATCGGAAACTGATTTACTTGAATAAAGCAGCAATGAGCTATGCTGAAGCAACCGTAGAGATAAACTTGGTAAACTAAACGCAGCAACAAAGATTTATTATGGCTAAGGGAGTTATTGCCTACGATCGATCTTTTACCTTGAAAAACTCCGCTACGCAAATAAATAGAAAAATAAGAACTGCTTATCAATTGTCAGTATATATTTTCTCATCTATCTAGCTCAAAACTCACATCCACAATCAGCAGTAAATGCATCACATACTTCATCAGTGATGATGATGCACGGGTAGCTTCATTATTAGTAGAGTTAATTATCTCATTCTCTTTAGGATTAATCACCGATAATGAATAACCGCTATAAAAGTCATTATTAGTAATGTTCTTTGATAGTTTACGATAATCAGCTTTAAACTCTTTCATTATTTCTAGCTGTTTTTCTTCATTCATTATTTTCTGATACTTCAACTCTCCCTTTTTAGGTTTTGTTGTGCGCTTCATTTGGTAAGCACTGATATTTATTCGCCAATATCTAGCAGGTAGTATTTTTATGGCGATATCTAAATAGTCATAAAACATCTGTTTTTCATTAAACTTAAAACGAAGGTCGCTATGAGATGAGTTAGCTTTTTTGTAGAATGTTGAAAGAGTGCTTTGCACGCTCTTTTTCATCGACTGGTCAAGATATAGACTTTCTAATTTAATAAAACATTCCTGCACGAGTTGCTGCTCTTTAACAATGGTTGGCAGTGTTGGTGCTATTAATACATGCCCTGACTTTGGCTGTTTATACTTAGATATCAATTTGTAATCAGGCTTACCATTTCCATCGGCTGCTAGTAGTAGTGCTCGATTATATAGCTCAACTGCATCTTCATAGACAAAATGATGTTGGGCGGCTTCAGAAACCACCTTACCTGCTTCAATCTCGCTCAAGAACTCTTCAATCTGCCAACGCGCATACTTACCAAAAATAGGAGAAACACTAACACCCTCATCTTCTATACGTGATGTAGGAAAATACTGCTTACTATTATCAATTTTTTTGATATTTAACTCACGGTTGATAAACTCACGTATTTTTGTCAAATCTACACTATTCGTTTCAAAATCTAAGGCTTGTGGATTATGTTGATTGAAACTTCGACGTGCTTTATTCGTAAGCTTTGTAACCACACCAACAGGTAGCTGCATATATGCCTGATCCAATAAATGTGCTGAGATAATATCTACAGTATGTATATAAGAGCTAAAAGTAGTATCTAGGTCAGCATGTCCCGCAAACTCCATCAAGGCATCCCAATGATGACCAGATTTGATACGCATTTTTCCTAATAAATCCGCTTTAATACGCTGCACCTCATCCTCAGTATAATCAGTAAAAATATCCAAAACTTTTTGACGACATCTCAGTATTACTGCCATGTTAGATAAAGCATTATGGCGAAAACTATGCAATACCAAGTGTTGGTAATGAGGGCCAATAACCTCTTTAAACACTCGATCCACACTACCTCGATCTAATGGGGTCGACAGCCCCTCAAGTGCAAATAAGTATTTACCTTCTTTTTTATGACGAGTCCTTTCTATAAAATAAGCCTGAAGCTCTTTAAACTCACCTGGTTTTAACAATACTGATAAAGTAATTCTGCGAGTGCCATCATCTGACTTTAAGGTTCTATGACTATTTGAACGAATAATCAAATTGATGTCGCTATAAGTATCTCGATCATATTCAATATCTGTTAACCGAATACCTAATAGCTCATTAATTCTTAAGCCGGTGCGATAAAGCAAAGTAAAGATCACTTTCATCATGCTTTTATTGTATGAAGATAATGCGATCTGCTTACTGACACTTCGTATAATATGTTTATATAAATCAGGTGATATCAAACTACTAGAGACTATTTTCGGATCATTTTCACGCTGAAGATGCACGTGTGGTGCACCCAGATGTTTTTTCAAGCTTTGATGTATTGAGTTCAATACCGTCTGGGTGTAACCTATATTGAGAGTGTTTTTCTTGGCGATGATACTATCGTATAAAAACTCATATTGATGTACTCGATAATCCGTAATATCTTCATCACGAGTGCCATATAAAAATGCTTCACCCACCTCTGTCAGATATCTTAATAAGGTAGAAATAGCTTTATTAATAGCATTTAAATCAAGCATCCAGAGAATTAAAACTCGCTCACTAGAACCTTCGTGAATTTCAGTCAACGCCTCGAGCTGCTCTTTAATTTTTTTCCTACTGCCCATAAGGGCGCGGCGAATATCTTTTAATACGTTTTTATGAGTCTTATCTTTACTTACACTATCCTCTATGCCGACAACTTCATCCTGCAAATTTTGAGTAGTTTTATTGAGTCTATTAACCGTGATGTACTCATTTTTGACAGTAGTGGTATCTGATTCCTGAGGAGCCCCTAAGTAAGCTTGCCAGTCTTTTAAACTAATCGCGGTATGGGTATCATGATGGACAAGTAATTCCACTAGCTGCTGATCTATGTGTACATTCGATAATGTCTGCCAGTAAATATTCAAATAGCTAAAAAAATCTGTTTTCTCTAAGTTATCCGCTTTAAATTTTTGTCCAATCAAATTACCAAGCTGCCTAACACAGCTATAAAAGCTTGGTATCTTCGATTTCTCATCTTCCAATAGCTGATTAACTTTAATTAACCACAAGCGACTGATATCGTCTATGAACACCCATTTTGAGTAAGAAATAATTTTTTCATCAGAACCTTTGATATGTATTATCTGATTGCCATAAGTTTTAGAAACGACATCTAATGGAATATAAACCATGTCATCAGCTAATCTATATAACTGCTTTTTAGTGGTGATATGCACATAAAAAGCATTTAATACATCAACAGAATGTATGCGTCCATGCATCAGCAATGAAAACATCAACCAAGCTAGTCCATCAACAAGAGAAAAACTGTTCTTTGTTTGCCATGTTTGAACAGCCTCATTCATTATATTTTGCAGCTTAGGCAGATAAAAAAAAGCATCTCTTAATGCTGTATTTTTTGGGCGTTGAGGCTGATAAGCAACCGTTGGAGCTGGCAGTGGCTCTAGCCCCCTACGTTTACGCTCACGGTTAATATTATTAAAAAAGAAAAGACGCTTGGTTAATGCTACTGGCATTAGGCCTATAGAAATATATTTGCTTTCTTCAAACTGTTTGTAAGTGTCTTCATAAAGTTGATAGATAGATTCTTCACTGACTTCAGACCTTTCTACTTTAAAGTTTTTAAGAAAGCTCTCCCAAAGCTTTTGACATATAAATTCAGCTTCTACTAAAGCATCTTTTTTTTGCTCTTCACGTCTCTGCTCACGACGTTTATAGCCGAACAATTCATCATCTGACTGTTTTTTAACACTCATACTTGCACCTGTCTTATTTCAAGCTTATCTGCAAGTGCTTGATAAGTTGGACGCAAGTCTAAAATATCACCGATGCTGATTGATGAATTCTTTCGCCAAGACTCCTGCCCCATCATTTCATGACCAAATACAGAGAGTATCATTGACTCATTTACGTTCTGCTCATGCAGATAACGCTGCCCAACATGCCTTGTCCAATCCTCTTTAAACTTAAAGCTCTCATGAATTTCATTTCTCACCAGTACTGGACGAATTGATTCTAGCTCACCTTTTTTATTAAACACGTTAATCAGTGGTCGCTCAGAATTCATTATCTCTTCAATCCAATACTTAATACGCATGTCCAAACGACAAAAACGAGACGAAAAGCTTTTTAAAAAATCTATATATCGGTTGATTGCCTCAATTAAAAATGGGCATAGAGGCACATATCTTTGACTCGACGCCGTTGCTCGCTCTTCTTTGTCAGATATCCAAATCAGCCCCACCTCAAAATTGAATTGGTCCAAATAACCTGGTGCACCCTCAACTGCCCTAACTGAAGTTAAAAGTAAGCTGATATGCCAAAGCCAAATGCTATATGAATTAAATTTTTCAATATAATCAGTCGTTGCCTCTACTTTTTGGTGTAATAGGTCAATAAAATTAATGACGATTGCATAATCAGGGCAATTCTGACTACCGATTTTATAATCAAAAGTATTGGAAACTAGATTTAGATAATCATTGTTATATGTACTTCTTAGACTAAGTAGTTTAATAGCCTGTTGATAAACAGTTCGAATATCATCGACACTGTTAGAGCTATACCATATATCCGCTCGCTTACGTTCATTTCGACCTGTAATGATACTAGCAACCTGACTATTAGAGACATGATGAATAAGAATACTGTATAAGCTTTTCTCAATACGGGCCAGTGACAGATATGGTAGCTTTAGGGCATCACGAGTTTCGTTTATAACTTCATACAAAATCTCTTTATTAATATCGCCTTTATAGGCTAAAAACACACCCAGTTGCTCAGGAAGACTTATGTCACATTCCAGCAAACGATTGGCTAGTATTTGCTGAATACCTTGAGTACGCAGCCTAAGAGGTGTGATGTCTAAGATAATGTTCAAATGATAGCTATTGTTCCGACGATTTAAATTAATATACTGCTTAGTGTTACCTGTTACATCCTCACTTAACTGGACAACTGACCTCCCAGTTAGCATTGACAGTAGTAAATAACTAACTACTCTCTTTTTATCTCTATCATGACTAGATGATAATTCCTCAAAAAGCTGCCATAGATACGCAAAAATATTTTGTAACGCGAATAAAGGTAGAATCCTGACATTACTACCAATAAGACGTTCATTCTTATTGGCATGCTGCAGCTTTGAGCGCGTACGATGGTACATCTGTTGCGGAGAATACTTTTCATGCGCTTGTAGTGATGTTTGCTTGAGTATCGTAAAATCTGGTAAACCAATATCTAATTTCTCGCGCACGACATCAATATCATTATCAGTTTTTAAAAACTCGGTGACACTAATTAACTCATCGCTATCATCGTCGACATCATTAAACACAACGTACTCAATTTTTTCGTCATCAACCCGCCGTGTTACCCTACTTTTACGACCATTTGTGGAAGTCCGCTCGATACGATTTTTGTTGTGAAGCACAAATTTTAATGCTCTGTGCACTTTAGCAAACTGATTGAGGTCAGGACTATTAATCTTGTCGAGATATTGCTTATATGCATCAATATTGTCGAATGTAGTGGCTATGTCTTTAGATTGCAACTCTACACACTTTTGCCATAAGTGATGATAAGAACTACCTTGTACTATCCACAAACGTGCAAAAGTAGTTATCCCCCCTATGGCAGGATAGTTGTCACCCCTAAATAATAATTCCAAAGGGGACAATG
>NZ_RRYV01000180.1 GCF_014861395.1 Psychrobacter sp. FME13
TTAGATATTATTAAACAATATATTCAGAACCAGCGAGGTTAGCTAGTGATGCGAAATTCACCTCCACCCTAATGTCGGGTGGAGTCCTCTTTCGCTTTTTTGATAGTTAAAATAGTTGATCAGCTCCTCTACGCGCACGGCACCGACAGGTGGCAATTGACCCTCATTTAGATAGCGACGTACATTGGCATAGCTACCTGTATCAGTATCGATAGACAAAGTTGACACCGCTATATCCATCGTGCGATGTACAGGATTGGCTTCGTTTTTTTGATAATTATCACCGGCTTCTGGTGTGATGCTGATAGGTTCAGGTCTGACTATAGGCGCTGGTATTGGAGCTTGTATGTCTGAAGAAGGTAGCGGTGATGCCGACTCCCTCACCACCTTAAAGGAATCAACGCTGTTCCTGTCAGAGACTGACGGTGTATTTGGTAAGGTATCAGGGCGGCGTGGTTTTTTCATTACGGTACTTGTTGATGGTTCTACCACCGGCTTACTTGCTTGCTGTGAGCTACAAGCCGTCAACCCCACACTGGCGACAATAGCCAATAACAGTGTGTGTTTGGCTGGATGATATTTATGCGCGCGCGAAAAACAGACAGATGACAAAGATGACATAGCAACTACTCCGTATAATAGATAGACAATGGGTTTTAAAAAAATTAATAGTCAAAAGTTGAGTTAACTATACTTCAGCTATTTTGTAAAAGCTACCAAACAAAGCACGATAGAGAAACTTAATAAAGCACGTCATGAACTGTCGTCTATTCTGACTTATACCTTTTTAATTCTGCCAATTTCCTTTACGATAGCACTATCCTATTTGTACGCTTGAACCCATTATCTATACCTATTAAAACTGATAAGTGAATCCTACGTTATGTCTGATGTTATTGATAATACGATTGCCCCAACCATTTCCAATGAACCGATGGATACTCGCTCAGTCGCAGAGTTCACTGAGCAAGCCTATCTCAACTACGCCATGTACGTCATCATGGATCGGGCGCTGCCAAATATCGCTGATGGTCTAAAACCTGTTCAACGCCGCATCGTCTATGCCATGAGCGAGTTGGGCTTGAAAGCCACCGCCAAGGCCAAAAAGTCCGCACGTACGGTCGGTGACGTATTGGGTAAATACCATCCGCACGGTGACAGTGCGTGTTATGAGGCGATGGTACTGATGGCACAGCCGTTCAGCTATCGCTATCCGCTTATCACGGGTCAAGGCAACTGGGGTAGCCCAGATGATCCAAAGTCATTCGCCGCGATGCGTTATACCGAAGCCAAGATGTCAGCTTACGCCAATACCTTACTTGCAGAGTTAGGGCAAGGTACGGTCGATTGGCAGGATAACTTTGATGGCACGATGCAAGAGCCAACCACCCTACCTGCCCGCCTGCCCAACATCTTGCTAAACGGTACAACAGGTATCGCGGTCGGTATGGCAACCGATATTCCACCGCACAACCTCAATGAAGTGGTGCGTGCAGCAATTCGCTTGCTCAAAAACCCCGAGCTATCGGTTAAACAGCTTACCCAATCGATACCAGCGCCAGACTTGCCAACACCAGCGGAAATTATTACCAACAAAAAAGACTTGCAAGCGATGTATGAAACCGGTCGCGGTAGCTATAAAATGCGTGCGACTTTCCATATTGACCCTAAAGAAAAAAATCTCGTCATTATCGATGCACTGCCGTACCAAGTATCGGGCAACAAAATCCAAGAGCAAATCGCCAAGCTCATGATGGATAAAAAACTACCTTGGGTCACAGATATTCATGATGAGTCAGATCACGAAAACGCTTGCCGTATCGTGCTTGAATTGAAATCAACACGGGTCGATGTCGATCGTGTTATGAGTCATCTGTTTGCCAGTACAGATCTAGAAAGCAACTACCGCGTCAATATGAACATGATTGGCTTAAACGGTAAACCGCAAGTTAAAAACCTCAAAGAAATATTAGAAGAATGGCTAGTGTGTCGCCGCTCAGTGGTCACCCGCCGCTTGGAGTACCGCCTCGATAAAATCGACAAACGCTTACATATTTTGGCAGGCTTACTGATTGCTTATCTGAATATTGATGAAGTCATTCGCATCATTCGTGAAGAGGACGATCCAAAAGCAACCTTAATGCAGGACTATGATCTGACTGATATTCAAGCCAATGCCATATTGGATATTCGTCTACGTCAGTTGGCAAAGTTAGAGGAAATCGAGTTACGCCGTGAGCAAGATGAGCTAGCCGCTGAACGCGCCATCATTCAAGAGTATTTGGACAATCCAGACAGCTTGACCAACTTGCTGATCGAAGAGCTGACCGCTGATATGAAAGAGCACGGTAATGAGCGTGTGTCACCATTGGCAGAACGCGAAGAAGCTCAAGCATTAAAAGAATCTGATCTCGTACCGAGCGAGCCTGTCACTGCTATCTTGTCAAAAGCGGGTTGGATTCGCGCTGCTAAAGGTCATGATGTCGATGCTGCTGGCATGAGCTATCGCTCAGGTGATAGCTATCAAGCGCATGTGCGCGGTAAATCTAATGAAAGAATCTACGTGCTCGACAGCACTGGACGCAGCTACAGTATCGATGCGCATAACTTGGCGTCTGCTCGTGGTCAAGGCGATCCGCTGACCAGTGTGTTAAAGCCACCAGCAGGTGCTAGCTTTGAGCAGCTACTAACGGGTGCTGACAATCAACGCATTATTTTGGCCAGCTCGGCAGGTTACGGTTTTATCAACACGCTTGGCAACCTAGACAGCAATCAAAAAGCGGGGAAAAATATCATTAATCTCGCAGCTGAGAGCCGCTTACTCCCTGCTGCCCGTATCGATGCGCCGGTGGTAACGACTGCTAATGCTGACGGTGAAAGCACCCATACAAAGGTAGCGCCTGACCATGTCGCCGTTGTGACCAATGCAGGGTATTTACTGATATTCACCCTTGATGACTTGCCTGAGCAGGCTCGCGGCAAAGGGAACAAACTTATCAAGTTAAAAGATGGTGAAGAGGTGATCGCTATCACGCCACTCAGTCAGCAAGACAGCCTAGTCATTACCGCTGGCAAACGCCATGTGACACTCAAGCCAAATGATTTGGCTAACTATACGGGTGTGCGTGGTAATCGTGGTGGTCAGCTACCAAGGGGCTTTCAGAATGTGACGAGTGTTGAGGTTGCTAAGTAATGAAAAAGTCGGCTTCACTATTGTTTGTATTGATACTTTCACAATCAAGCCTTGCTGAATGGCAACTGGTAAATGAAAATGATCCGACTGACCCTGTTGAAATCTATGTCGATTTTCATCAAGCTGATCTCTTGAACGATTTGCAATATCAAGTGCCCATGAAGACTAGTACTTGGCCTCGCAGTCATTTCTCTGATTATCCAATTACGCTTTATGAGCCTTACATAACTGCTTCATATATTATCGACTGTACAGAACAGATCATTACTACTCATTCTCAGCGGCTCTTTGCAAAGACAGAGCCTTCAGGGTCTTTCGCTGACATATTTGATATGTTTGAGTTGGGAGTAGATGGTCGCTCCACTCGCCCTCTTGAGTTTACTGATGCAGTAGATAAGCGTTTATATGAGCGACTTTGTCAAAGCGACTAAGTCACACCATTGATTGACATAGAATGTGATTTACCCAATATAAGGTCAGTGTTTCCCAAGGTGAGAAATGAAGACATTATGTTTCTTCTTACCAATAAATGAGCAAGACAGTCTAATCATTACTGCTAGCAGATTTCATATGACACTTAAGCCAAATGATGTAGCCAACTATACGGGTGATTGTGGTCAGTTACCAAGAGGCTTTCAGAACGTGACGAGTGTTTAGGTTGGCTGAATGATTAACACAGCTCTACCTTACAACAGGGTATTTACTCATCTACAATGACATAATCTTGTTAATAATAAGCTTGTATCATGAATAAAAAAATCAGCTTAATTTTTCCTCATCAACTATTTGCCAACACCTCACTTTGGCAAGATGAGTGTTATCTCATTGAAGAGGATTTATATTTTACTCAATACCCTTTTCACAAACAAAAACTGGTACTACATCGCGCCAGTATGAAGGCTTATGAGCAAACATTGATTAATGCAGGAAAAACCGTACATTACATTGAATCTGGAGATGAATATAGCGACTGCCGTAAGCTGATTGCCAGTTTCGATAGTCACAAACACCATCCTGACAATGAGAGCGCTATCGAAAAAATATATTGGCTCGACTTGGTCGATGATTGGCTGCGCATGCGTGTTCAAAAAGCAATACTAAAAGCAGATATTGATTTTGATTGCTCTCCCACGCCGATGTTTCTGAATCCGCTACCCGTCTACTGCGATTTCTTTAAAAATAGCCGTCTGTTTCATCATGACTTTTATATAGAAGCACGTAAACGCGAAAATATCCTAATCGATGGCGATCAAAAACCCATCGGTGGACAATGGTCATTCGATGAGGACAATCGCAAAAAATATCCGCGCAGAAAGATACCGCCAGCTTTTGAGTTTCCTGAATTAAGCGTGCATTACCGTGAAGCAATCGCTTATGTCGATAATAACTTTAGCACGCATTACGGTAATACCAATCCTGACTTTCGCTATCCGACCACTCATGACGAGGCTAAAAACTGGTTGGAAGATTTTTTATCCAAACGCTTTACTGACTTTGGTCAATATGAAGATGCCATCGTAGCCGATGAGTCTATATTGCATCATAGTGTTCTAACTCCGATGCTTAATACTGGACTGCTCACACCTGAGCAAGTCGTCACACGTACGCTTGAAATTAGCGAAGCATATGACATTCCAATCAATTCACTAGAAGGCTTTATTCGTCAAATCATTGGCTGGCGTGAGTTTATGTATGGGTTGTATGAGTCTATCGGACGTAAACAACGTAGCCGTAACTTTTGGGGTTTTACCCGCAAGATACCACCGAGTTTTTATACCGGCGATACAAGTATTGAGCCGATCGACACCACCATCAAGAAAGTACTGAACAGTGGCTACGCGCATCATATCGAGCGTCTGATGGTCTTTGGCAACTTTATGCTGCTTTGTGAGTTTGACCCTGATGACGTTTATCAATGGTTTATGGAGCTATTTATTGATGCTTATGACTGGGTCATGGTGCCAAATATTTATGGCATGAGTCAGTTCGCTGATGGAGGGCTGATGGCCACCAAGCCTTATATCAGCGGTAGTAATTATATTAATAAGATGAGTGATTATCAGGTCAAATCTAAAGGCGAGCCTGTTGAATGGGCCGCCACGTGGGATGGACTGTTTTGGCGCTTTATGCACGTACATCGTGATTTTTTTGCAAAGAACCCACGCACAAGTATGCTGCTCACCATGTGGGACAAAATGGGCAAAGAACAACAAACAGAGCACCTCATGAACGCTGAGCAATTCTTGAAAAAACTGGACAAAGAACACTAGGACCTATCCCTTGTCTGCATAGGCACAGTAAGCAAGAAAAATATACCTCGGTATCGAGTGCGTGTATTTGTATCTTTTTTATTTAGGAGAGACTGTATCATTTATCAGTGCCTTATCTTTTTTTTAATCATCCAAAATAAAAAGGCAAGATAAATTTTAGGTGGTGTGTCAGAAAGTATGCTGAAGAAATAAAGGAGGGTGACAGCCAAAGCAA
>NZ_RRYV01000181.1 GCF_014861395.1 Psychrobacter sp. FME13
AATAATAAAACTGTTATTAGAATTAAAAACGCAAACCGCACTTCCTAACAACTCCCTATACTTTTTAGATGGCAAACATTGTCTGCTGTAGTGTTCATACATATTTGTTCTCCGTTTTTACAAATGTAAACTTATGGAACCACTTAAAACCTGTAATAGTCTTTTCGCCTATCCTAGCTACCTTTTGATTCATCAACCGAAGGGCATTAGCTTTAGGCTAATCAAACACTTCCGAATGGCTACCCAGCCTAACAAAATCTACCGTAACGCTTTGAATACGGTAGATAAGCACCAAATCAGGTTTAATATGGCAATCCCTAAACCCTTTATGATTGCCGGTCAACGCATGGTCTTTGTATTTAGCCGGTAGCGGTATATCGTTAGTCAGACAATTAAGCACCTCGCCCCATGCAGGAGTGAGTAAGCTTAAATAATTCTTTTTGGCATCTCTCTTAAACTGACTTGATACTTCAATGGATCTCATCAGCCTCGCCTTCTAGCTCATCCATCAAATCACCAAAGCTATCGTACTTAGTGCCTTTACCATCGGCAATCTCTGCAATAGCCGCAATGGTTTGCGCGTTGAGCTTAGGCTGATAATCAAAAGACAAGGGAACCTGATTGGTATCGGCTATTTGATTTAAAAACAGTCTGATGGCTTGTGAAGGCGTTAGTCCATAGCTTTCAATAACAGAAAACGCCCTATCTTTTAGGTCTTGATCAAGACGCACGTTGTAGTTGGTTGTAGTCATAATAATCACCTTTCGCTTACGTATGTATGTTAGATATAAGCCAATTATACAGCTAATTCAATATGTTTATAGCTCTAATTCAATACCTCGGCTTATCTCCTTCTGTGCTTGCTGACTGGCTTCAAGGACTTGTTGAGCGTGTTGTTCTCGCTGTTGAGTCTGCTGTTCTCGTTCTCCAATGCTTGTATTTGTCGCTGTAATGAGTTGTTTTGCTTGTTTAAATGATGATTGACTGCTGTCAATCGCTCTATTTGTATTTGCTGCTGTGCGGTCTTTTTCTCCAGTGCGTCCGCCAGCTCGTTGCAACGTGTTAAAAAGTCGTTCATGCTCAAGCCCTATTTGATTTCCAATACGTGACTGGTCTCGTTGTTGAAGTTCCTTGCCTTCACCCCTTCTTTGGTCGCTATATAAATCATTCCGTCTTGTTCCAGTATCTCCACCTGTGTGAGTGCTTTGGCTTCCAAAGGTGATTGCTCTATCTTTGCCGTTATCTCTGCTAATTCTGCTTTCTTGTTCTTTAAATCTATCCCTGTCCATGCGGTTAGAATGAACAGAACGGCTAATATGGTCAGTAGAACGCCCATCAGTCCCCCTAGCATCGTTTTGTAGGCTAAGGCTTGCTGTATGCTGCTTTTGCTCTGTTTGATAAGGTTGATGTTCTCGGCTAAAGCTTGCTCGGTTTCGTTCCTGCTTGACCTCAATAGCGCGTTGTAGCTTGCTAAGTGCTGTTTGGTAACGCTCTGCGCCTGCTCCTGCATAATCTTGTCTTGCTCTGCTGTGGTCTTCTCCAAGTTCTTTACCAAGTTGTCTATTTTCATAAATAACGCCCTCTAATCGTATATTGCGCTTGCCCTCTGGGTTTTTGATGCTGATTGATTTGTCTGTGGTTCTTGCAATCTCAAAGCCTGCTTGCTCGAGTGTATCTGTAACCCCCTTGCGGTCTGTGATATTGCCCTGCTCAATTTGGTGAGCTATGGCTTGCCCTATCTGCGCTTTGACCTGTTGCACCGCTTTGGGTAAATTTTGCCGGTTAAGGGTCTTAACGGCTTGGGTTTTGTCGGGGTCGTGAGGGTCGGTCAATCCGTATTCATGGTTAGTAACCTGTTTCCAGTTCTCAACTAGGGGTCGATCTGCCCTGTCAAAGTAGGGCTGCAAACGCTTTCCTGTGGTTAATTCCACGTTGGCGATGACAAAATTAAGCTCTAGGCGCTCTTTATCGGTATGTTCTATCCAAGTGATGTTGTACTGGTCTTTGTCTAATCCTGCCAAAAGGCTGCTCTCAAAGCTCTCCATGATGGCTCTTTTGTCTTCATCAGGAAGGTTTTTCTCCTCAAAGCTCAATACACCCACCGTATAGCGGTTTTGAAAGCTTAGGCTACCTGACAGCCTTTTTGTTAGTTCAGGGTCACCAGAGAGCAATCTGGCGCCTTCTCGGTCGTTTTCTTTGCCTAATAGGTAGTTCATAGTGGCATTTGCGCTACCACCACCGCTATTTTTGAAGAATTTAACGATCATGGCGGTCTAATACCTCGTTTAACTGCTCTCTGATAACGGTCAGCTGTGCAAACACTCTTAGCTTGTCGGTATCTTTGTCTAGGGTGTTGGCTTGTTTAGCGATTTGGTTCAGATTGCCGCCAATGCGTCCTAAGCTTGCCAAAAGTTTAGGATCAGCATTTTTGTAAGGTTTGGCGATTTTCTGAGAAAGGGCTGTTTTTCTGATCCATGTTGCTAATTGGTTGCCTTCCATTCTGTCTAAAAGTGCTTGGTGTTCATCTTCAGTGAGTCTGATTTTGATTTCTTTGGTTCGGTTCTCTTGAGGCATGGGCTTGGCTCTTTTTGGTTTTTGGCTTTTTACTGTCACATCGGTTCGTGACAGTTGGGGTTAAGGGGTTTCCCCTTACAAGGTCATATAGGGAGTCTCGATAGAGTACCCTATATGTGTCCTTGCCCTTCTTACTAATATTATCATTTTTAACTGAAAATAGATGTCTGATTTGCTCTCAATGATGAATTTAATCATTACTTTGGCTTTTGCTCTTTTTTATTGAATTTTAAAGAAAATCCTTTTTTATATTTTTAAAAGATTTTTAAAAGATTTTTAGACCCTCTGAAAGCCATACCCAGCATGGGTTTAACTAGACTAACTAGGACGGATTGACGCACAACTAGGACGGATTGACGCACAACTAGGACGGAATGACGCACTTAATAGGACGGATTGACGCACAACTAGGACTTCTATATTATAATGTCCTATTTGAGTATAAGGAACTACAATGGACGTTAAAAAAAATAATGGTTTAGTGGTAATGGATAATAAGTTAATCCGTGCATCGTATAAATTAACAGTTAATGAAATACGGCTGATACTTGTCGCTATTTCTCAAATGCCAAAAGATGATGAGCCAGTTGACCCTAAAAAAGCGTATTACATTACTAAAAACGATTTTGTGAGGTTAGGGGTTGAGCCTAAGAATGTAGCTCGTGATATACGTTCAGCTTGTAAGGACTTGCTGAGCAGAGTTATTACAATCAAAACGCCAATTGGTGACTTAGACACACATTGGGTGCATAACGTATTGCATTTCAAAAGTGAGGTATTTGAAAGGTTAAAAAAAGAATACCCTGACGCAGAGAGTGACGAAGAATTTATAAGCTCGTTACGCTTGCATAATCTCATGGACAGCCTACCAATGATCGCTAATAGCGATGATAACCTAATAGCTAGAGTGGTACTACATGAGGATATTATCCCTTATATCTCGCAGTTAAGGGAACAGTTCACACAACTCATGCTTGATGATGTGGTTGATTTCGGTAGTTTTTATAGTTATCGCGTTTACTTAATGATGATGCAGTTTCGCAGCACAGGTATTTGTACTATTAAAATTAATGATTTGCGTGAAGCACTGGATTTGAAAGATAAGTATGAAGCAACTAAAGATTTAAAGGTCAGAGTGATTGATACGGCTGTTGATGAGATAAATGAAAAATCCCCCTTCAATGTCACTTATGAGATGACTAAAACGGGGCGGAAGTTTACGCATCTAGTGCTAAAATTCAAGCCAAAAAAGAAGAACACAATCACTGCTAAGGATGTTTTTCGTGACCCTGATACCGTTGATATGTTCACTGTCGATGGGTTAAATGATAAGCAACTAGGGCGTATTGCTCGCAACCCTGCTTTTATTGCGGAATACAATCATTTAGTAAGCCCTACTAGCCCAGCTGGTCAGTCACAGCAAGCATGGGAGTTTGAAATGGTTAACCGCCTTAGAAAAGACCCTACACAGTTTAATAAACGTCCTATCAGAGAATATCTTGAATACTAGGACTTATGAGTGTGTTAGACGGGTTCGGTTCCCTAGTAAGGACTTGAACACTAGGCTGTGGGCTAGGAGTATCAAGGTTTAAAATCTCTGAATTGGTTGCAGTGTACTTCATGGTGTACTTACCATAAATATTCCATTAGTGATCGGTGCGCTATACAGGCATCGGAATACTAACCTTAGGTATAAATTTATATACCATGAAATTGATAGTATGAGTCGTTACGAACGTTATGTTAAATGGTTTTGACTAAATTATTCTGAGACGAAAATAATATGAAACAAGAAGAAATTAGAGAAAAAATGACCATTCTTATTGATAAGTTATTATCAAATACTTTAAGTGAGCAAGAAGATGACAAAGTTTTGGATGAAATCAGTCGAATTTCTCCATATCGATATTGGAGTGATTTAATTTTCTGGACTAACGACTACGTTGATGAGATTGATGGAAACCTTAAGTTAAAGCACGACGAGTTTTTTGATGAGGTATTCAACGGTTCTAAATTAAATGAAGAACAGGAAAAACAGAAAATCAAAGAACTTTTGGCACATTTAATAACAAATGATTTTTCAGGTTTGCCGATACAGTCTAGCATGGCTGTAAGCGCTGAAATTGATAGACTATCTCCTGATAAGAATTGGTGGGCAATCCTATATTCGAATACAGGCGTTTTGAATCCAGAGTTTATGGATAGAGAAGGTGATTTTAATTATGAACTGTTTGTTGAAAAGCTATTTGATTAGCATGAGTTTATTATTTGAGAGTATAGTTCCCATGTAGGGTGTCGAACCAGCTATTTCACCTGATTGGTCATCCTAATGTATACCCTAGCGGAACCACCTTAAAAGCCCCAAAAACCTATTAACAGACTACTCAAAATAGACTGTTAATATGGAACCACTTATAACAGACTTATCCGAAAGTAGAGTATGGCTACTTCATTATTTCGCTTATTTTTAGGTATTCACTGATGTAGCTCAGAATATCAGAGTATCTTGAATACCAGGGCTTACAAGTGTTTTAGTAGTTCGGTTCCTGTGGTAGGCGTCATGTTTTCACTGTAAGTCATTAATCAATAATTTACAGTATGTTCGTTCAGCGTGCTTAATGTCCTCTAAAATTATGAAGTTTGGTAGATAGGTCTTCATTCATTTTTATGAACTCAAGCAGAAAATCTATTGTAATAATTTCTTGTTTTCCGTTTTTATATTTAGTAGCCAGTATTTGATTGTCTTTATCATCAGAGCCTTCAGGAGAAGTAACTTGGAAACTATGCATTATTCTATTTCTCTTAGCGACGATCTTATCAAACTTATTAGCAATATCAGTATTTGACTGTTTTGTAATAGTATCCTTTACAGGTTTCAATAGTTCGCCAGATGTACGATCTATTAGATCGTGCCAGTTATATTCATCCGTATGATCATTAGCTAGTATATTTTCAATAATAAAACTGTTATTAGAATTAAAAACGCAAACCGCACTTCCTAACAACTCC
>NZ_RRYV01000182.1 GCF_014861395.1 Psychrobacter sp. FME13
CGTGTGGCTTGTTGCGTTCAAACTTGGCCTTTGCCATGGGTATTTCCTCTTTTTTGGGATCAACTGCTTAGCTCATATAGATATGATTGCATAAGACAGACTTGACCACTTTAAGATAATTGTTAAAAGGTCACACATACTAATGTGCAGATATTATAAGAAAATCACAACCAATAACAAGTCTTTTAACAAGTTATTGGTGTATTCTTCAATGACAATGTAAAGATAACTATGACATTATCATCATTAATGGGGCTTTACTTATTCGTCATCATCTTTAGAGTTGAACTTAGAGATGATTTCAGTAGCAACTGATTTTGGAATTTCAGCGTATTTTTGGAATTCCATTGAATAAGTTGCACGGCCTTGTGACATAGAGCGCATTTGTGTGGCATAACCAAACATTTCCGCTAATGGTACTTCAGCACGAATCTGCTTAGTACCACCAGGTAGATCTTCCATACCCTGTACCAAACCACGACGACGGTTAAGATCGCCCATGATGTCACCCATATAGTCTTCAGGTGTTTCAACTTCTACTTTCATCACTGGCTCAAGTAGTGCTGGGTCAGCTGCCATGAAACCTTTTCTAAAGGCCATAGAACCTGCCATTTTGAACGACAATTCATCAGAATCGACATCATGATAAGAACCATCATACAAAGTCGCTTTAACACCAACTACTGGGTAACCAGCAAGTACGCCATTTTTCATGCGTTCTTGGATACCTTTGTCAACAGCACCGTGGAATTCTTTCGGTACAGTACCACCAACAACTTCTTCAGCGAATTCGTATTCAGTTTCACCAGCTGGATCAAGCGGCTCAAGACGTAACCAAACGTGACCAAACTTACCACGACCACCAGTCTGACGTACAAATTTGCCTTCTTGTTCAACCGTGTTACGAATCGTCTCACGATAAGCAACCTGCGGCGCACCGATATTTGCTTCAACATTGAACTCACGCTTCATACGATCAACGAGAATCTCTAGATGTAGCTCACCCATACCGCTAATGATCGTCTGACCAGACTCTTCGTCAGTGTGTACACGGAACGATGGATCTTCTTTTGCCAAACGGCCAAGAGCGATAGACATTTTTTCTTGGTCAGCTTTGGTCTTAGGCTCAACAGCTAGAGAGATAACTGGATCTGGGAATTCCATACGCTCAAGAGTGATTACATTGTCTTCATCACATAGCGTATCACCAGTAGTCACATCTTTCATACCAACTAGCGCTGCGATATCACCAGTACGAATCTCTGGAAGCTCTTGCTGAGAATCTGCCATCATCTGTACGATACGGCCAACACGCTCACGCTTCATCTTAACTGGGTTATAAACACTGCTACCCTGCTTCATTACACCAGAATAAACACGTACGAAGGTTAAGTTACCAACGAACTTATCATTCATGATTTTGAATGCTAGTGCTGAGAAAGGTGCGTCATCTGATGCTTCACGAGAACCTTCGGTTTCGTCTTTGTCATCAAGAATACCTTTAATAGCAGGTACATCAATTGGTGCAGGTAGATATTGAATAACAGCATCTAACATCTTCTGTACACCTTTGTTCTTAAAGGCAGTACCACAAAGAAGCGGGATGATTGAGTTATCAATCGTTAACTGACGAATAGCAGTGTTGATCTGTTCTACAGACAACTCACCGTTTTCAAGATACTCATTCATGAGTTCTTCATTCGCTTCAGCTGCATTTTCTACTAAAAGCTCACGGTATTCGGCAGCTTTGTCTTGTAGTTCAGTTGGAATTTCGCGTTCTTCGTATTGCATACCTTGAGATGCTTCATCCCAATAGATAGCTTTCATGCTTACTAAGTCAACAACGCCTTCAAAATCGTCTTCTTTACCAATTGGAATAACCAATGGCACAGGGTTGCCACCCAAACGAGTTTTGATCTGGTCAATAACACGGTAGAAGTCAGCACCAACGCGATCCATTTTGTTTACGAATGCAAGACGTGGGACTTTATATTTGTTCGCCTGACGCCAAACGGTTTCAGACTGTGGCTGAACGCCGCCTACTGCACAGTAAACCATGCAAGCGCCATCAAGAACACGCATAGAACGTTCAACTTCGATCGTGAAGTCAACGTGACCTGGGGTGTCAATGATATTGATACGGTGTTCGTCGAACTGTTTCGCCATACCTGACCAAAAACAAGTCGTTGCTGCTGAGGTGATAGTAATACCACGCTCTTGTTCTTGCTCCATCCAGTCCATGGTAGCTGCGCCATCATGTACTTCGCCAATTTTGTGGCTAACACCGGTATAGAATAAAACACGTTCAGTAGTGGTTGTCTTACCAGCATCGATATGCGCTGAGATACCAATATTGCGATAGCGTTTTAGGGGAGTTTTACGAGCCATAGTTTTTTCCTAGGAAAAGTCGTGTATATAATAATGTGTTGTGTCACTACCTCATACTCTATGACAAAGCGGTCAGCTTCATGACAAAGCAATCAACTTCGTAATATTACTTACTGATTATTAAGCCTAATGTGGACAAAAAAAGAGCAAATACTAAGAATAGTGTGGCATCAAATTTGGGATGCTCCCTATCTAAACAGTATTGATAGAAAAGCATCTAGATAGATGTCTGCCATCCCAATTATGAATAGTATGATCTATCTATAACTGGATACATGGTGGCAGCAATCAATAGAATAAATAACAGTATAAGATTGATTGACATCAGCCAACCAATCTAAAGTTACTATCAAACAGTTGCTTAGAAACGATAGTGAGAGAATGCTTTGTTAGCGTCTGCCATACGGTGAACTTCGTCACGTTTTTTCATAGCGGCACCTTTGCCGTCAGCAGCATCGTTCAATTCACCAGCTAAACGCAAAGCCATTGATTTTTCAGAACGCTTAGCAGCAGCTTCAGCTATCCAACGCATAGCCAAGGCAGTACGACGGGAGGGACGTACTTCCATTGGCACTTGGTAGGTTGCACCACCAACGCGGCGAGCTTTTACTTCTACCATTGGGCGTACATTTTCTAAAACGTCTTCGAAGAAAGAAACTGGATCTTCAACTTTACGTTTTTCGCTTACTGTTTCAAGTGCACCGTAAACGATACGCTCAGCAGTAGATTTTTTACCATCACTCATTACATGGTTGATGAATTTTGCAACAGTTTGGCTACCAAACTTAGGATCCGGTAGGATCTCACGGGCAGCAACGACGCGACGTCTTGGCATAATAAATTTCCTTGTCTTCAGGAGTGTCTGACATTCACAATCTCGCACCAATTATTTATTAGGTGGCGTTATATCGAGTTTGTCAGTCAGCCTTACTGCATGGCGGTATGTTGTAACAGAAAATAAATAATTTGATAATCCTGCTAACACCTGACCCATGCACAGTTAATGTTTGGTACAAAAAAGCTTATCTAATAACATTTAGTTATTAAACTTTAGGCTTCTTAGCACCGTATTTAGAGCGACCTTGCTTACGGTCTTTTACGCCTGCGCAATCTAATGCACCACGAACAGTGTGATAACGTACACCTGGTAGATCTTTTACACGACCACCACGGATAAGAACAACACTGTGCTCTTGTAAGTTATGACCTTCGCCGCCGATATAGCTTGATACTTCATAGCCTGAAGTCAAACGTACACGACATACTTTACGCATGGCTGAGTTAGGTTTTTTAGGAGTGGTAGTATATACACGAGTACATACGCCACGACGTTGTGGGCACGCTTCCAACGCAGGAACTTTTGACTTTTCCTTGATGGTTTTGCGACCTTTACGAATCAATTGGTTAGTTGTTGCCATGAGGCATCCTTCTCCCGTTTGGTATAAAACAAAAAAATGGGCAAATACACCATCTATCTGACATTAACGACAGATTTTCGGAGTACCCATTTTTAGGACAGTATATTATAAAGAGTTGTTGCTGCTATTTCAACCACTTATGAGTGATTGTACTTTACAACATTTAATAGATATGCATTCAGCCTACTTCCATACCACATTATCTATGTTTGGTCAGCAATTAGGTAAAAAAACAGATCATTAAATATGCCATAAAAATAGTGAAAGACATGATTAGAATAAGATAAATACAAAGACAATCTAATATCAGTAGGCATTAAATGGCGATATTGTCTTATTTTTCAAGAGAATAAAATAATATCACCAAATTAAGAATAAGTGAGTCAAGCAAGCACTTAGTTATTCTATTTTTTTTCACTTGTATTTTGACCAGTATCTTTTGCTTGCGCACTATCTTCTTCTATTTGAGTATCATCATCGTTGACACTTTCGCTATCGATATTATCTACATCTTTTTTCTCATCGCTATTAGCAGTTTTATCTACTTTTTCTTCACTGCTACTATCATCCGTAATCGCACGATTAGCAAGTTTCGCTTCTGGTGCAAAAGTTGCTTGCGCTACGCCAATGACTTCATCAATTAACTGGCTATTATAGTGCATACCAATAGCCACTGCTGTGACGGGTAAGAATCGGCGTATCCATGATAAGTTGATTTGATCTAAATCGATACCAATCTGACTGGCGATATTATCAACTTGCTGAGCGTAAAAATTCACATTTTTGTGTTTTAGACCTAGGTTTTTTAGCTCACTGTGTAAACCACCACTCTGCGCATTGTCCAGCAAGCCTTTACCAATACCGAGACCCGCAAGTAACGCTTGTTTTTCTTGCATTTTTCTCAAGTCGGCATTTGATAACAGCTCATAAGCCATTTTGATGCCTTGGCTACCAGTTAGTGGTTTATTGTAAACAGCCGCCAACTGATAAACCGTACGTAATGACACTAATAATAGCCACAACGTATCAGCGAGCAAACCTGGAAGACCTGCTAGACCGGTAAAGCCGCCTATCGTAGCGAGTGCTCGGTTTTGGTTAGCAATATCCGTAGCTAACGCATAACGTTCTTCGTCATCCAAACTTTCAATGTTGGCAAAACGATGTTCATCAGGCAAATCAACCTGACTCCAGCTAGAGGCAAGTTTTGCCACTTGGGCGAAAGCGCCATCAACAGTTGATTGAAAAAAACTATTCGGTACCACTTTTTTGGCATACTTACCATAAGTCGCAAAGCGTGGTCCTAATAGTTGCTGCGTAGCCTTCAAGGTTTGCTCACGAAACAAGTCTTGTTGATAGTCCTCGTCACCCAAGTTGACTGCTTTGTATTGACGCGGTTTGCTTGTCTTAGCGTTGACACCGTCAATGATTGCACCCATGCGTTCTAAGTTATTGCGAGTCAAAGAGCCAACGGTTTTAATGCTTTTAGAAAGAATACTACGCTTTGCCATCGTGATGTCCTTAATGTGGTGATTGGTTTTATAATAGGTTTATATTTATAATCGATACGCTATCTTATCGAATGACTCTATGCAGTGTCAGTGCGAACAATGTTATCGCCATTACAAACTTTGTATCCAAAAGTATAACTGAATCGACTATTGATGCTATGTTAAAGTTTATTCTGTCAGTCATATTCAAGCATAGCCTTATATAGTCAGCTCAAAATAAAATTGTTATGGTTAGGGCAAACATCATAAAACAA
>NZ_RRYV01000183.1 GCF_014861395.1 Psychrobacter sp. FME13
ATTTGCTTTTAGAATCCCCCACTTGAGCTTTGCGAAAGTGGTGGGAGTATGTCAAGGGTCGCAGCCATTATAGTCAGCAATGAGTATAGGCAATAATTAGCCAACTATTCAGTGTCAATCTCATTTAAAATAGCGGCATATCATTTAGATATTTATTTTTATTAGAAAAATACAGGAACACTTATGGAAATTAATCCGTATCAAGAAAAAATCAAAGACTTATCTGAGCGTGGGCAGGACTTGCGGAGGTATCTTTGACTTCGATGGTAAGCAAGAACGCTTAGAAGAAGTCAATTTAGAATTAGAAAACCCCGAGCTATGGAACGATCCAGAGCGCGCAACCAAGATTAATAAAGAAAAAAGTCATCTGGATGGTGTCATCGATGTGGTGGTTTCGCTTGAGACGACACTAGAAGATGCGTCTGCCATGCTAGAGCTGGCAGTAGAGGCAGAAGACGAGTCATTGCTCGCTGATGTTCAGGGCGAGCTAGATAGCGCTGAAGAGCGAGTGGCAGATTTAGAGTTTCGCCGTATGTTCAGTGGTGAGATGGATCCAAACAACTGTTATTTGGATATCCAATCAGGTAGTGGTGGTACTGAGGCGCAAGACTGGGCAGAGATGCTGCTGCGGATGTATACCCGCTGGGCTGAAGCGCATGACTTCAAGGTTGATGTCATTGAAGTATCATCAGGTAGCGTCGCTGGTATTAAGTCAGCCACGATTGAGATTAAAGGCGATTATGCTTTTGGTTGGTTGCGTACCGAGATCGGTGTGCATCGTTTAGTCCGTAAGTCACCATTTGATAGTAATAATGGTCGTCATACCTCATTTGCTGCGGTGTTTGTGTCACCTGAGATTGACGATAATGTCGATATTGATATCAATCCGGCTGATTTGCGTATTGATACCTATCGCTCATCTGGTGCGGGTGGTCAGCATGTGAACACCACAGATTCTGCGGTACGTATCACGCATGAGCCAAGCGGTGTCGTCGTGACTTGCCAGAATGAGCGTAGCCAACATGGTAACAAAGCCACTGCGATGAAAATGCTACGTGCTAAATTGTATGAGCTTGAGATGCAAAAGCGTATGGAAAAACAGCAAGCAGTTGAAGACAATAAGTCTGATGTGGGCTGGGGTAGTCAGATTCGCTCGTATGTGCTCGATGATTCGCGTATCAAAGACTTGCGTACTGGTGTCGAGACCTTTAACACTGGTTCTGTGCTAGATGGTGACCTCGATCAGTTTATCGAAGCCAGTCTAAAAGCTGGACTATAAAAGACAATTTTAAAGTACTAACCAACAATTAATTAAGGAAAATTATGCCAAGCGTTAATAGTTATTTTGATGATAAAGTGACGTCTATTGCCTTTCAGACAGCGACTAAGCCTGCGACTGTTGGCGTCATGGAAATTGGTGAGTATGAGTTTGGTACGAGCGAATTTGAAACCATGAGCGTGGTCAGTGGTGCTTTAACCGTTAAATTACCACAATCTAGCGAGTGGCAAACCTTTAATGCTGGCGAGCAGTTCACCGTTGAAGCCAATCAAAAGTTTCAAGTAAAAGTAGAAGTAGAAACCGCTTACTTATGTGTATACGGTAAATAATATTTAAGATTTTTTAATCTAAAATGGTATGAATAAGAAAACGCCAAGCATCCAATGCTTGGCGTTTTTTATTTGCTCATTTATGTTTACTCATAAGACAGATGATATAAATCATAAGTTTTTACGATACTGCACCATATCAGTTTGAGTGGCAATGGTGTCATACAGGTTGCGCGCGGTTGTGTTGCCTTCTTGCGTTGTCCAATACACACGGTTGCAGTTTTGCTGGCGTGCAAAGTCATATACTTGTTCAATTAATGCGCGCCCGACACCCTGTCCACGAACAGACTCATTAACGTATAGGTCTTCTAAATAACAACATTCCGTGGTATCCCATGTATTGGGATGCAGCACCACATGAGTGATACCTACCAACCTAGTATCCCGCCATGCGGTAAACCCATAAATAGCCACATTGCTATCTAGTAAATTGCGCCATGTTGCATCAGTCGTGCTCATGGGCAAACTGGTCTCATAGAATGTCAAATAACGTTGCCACAAATCTAACCAGTTAGCGTAATCAGCATTGGAACAATGGCGTGATTTTTATAGAAGGGCTTTTCATGATGCTTTACTCAGATCGATTAATGAATAGGGTTATCAATTATGACTTAATAACTCATAATTGATAACCCTGCCATCCGCTCAATTTTACAGAGCCTTACACATTCTCTGCGCCAAGCAAACAGTAAAAACTGCTGTCATTAATTATGCTAAAACGACTAGTTTATAAGACGGATAATTTTATGGTTCAGGCAAATCATCAGACAGATACACACATAGATGCACGCCACGACTATGAACATTTGGCTCGTTTGGCGAATTTGCGTTATGTCAGCGACGATGAGCCTGGGTTTACGCGTCGGCGCTGGGGTCGCGGTTTTACTTACAAAGATGCCGATGGACAGACGGTAAAAGATAGGGCGTTGCGCAAGCGTTTTGATGCGTTGGTTATACCACCGATGTGGTCAGAGGTGTGGATATGCCAGGATGAAAAGGGGCATCTACAATCGACAGGGCGTGATGACAAGTCGCGCAAGCAATATCTGTATCATCCAGAATGGAATCGCGTAAGGGATCGAGCGAAGTTCGATGCGATGATTGGCTTTGCCGAGGCGCTGCCACGTCTACGCGCTCAGGTTGAGATAGATTTAGAAGCTACGCCCTTGTCACGCGCTAATGTGCTAGCGGCGGTTATTAAGTTATTAGAAACCACATTAATCCGTGTGGGTAATAGTCGTTATGCCAAGCTTAATAAAAGCTATGGTCTAAGTACGCTGCGAAGTAAACATGTTAGTGAAACGGACTATGGATTGGCATTTGATTTTGTCGGAAAAAGTGCAAAAGAGCATCATATTGAATTGCAGGATGAGCGCTTGATTGACATCGTACAGGCATGTTCTGAATTACCGGGTTATCATATTTTTAAATATATAGACGATGATGGTGTTAAGCAAGTTGTCGATAGTAGCGATATCAACGACTACTTGCGAATGCATACGTGTGATACGGATGGCGAAAGCAAGTTGTATAGTGCAAAAGATTTTCGCACGTGGATGGCCAGTGTCCTCGCAGCCAGTTATTTATACGACGAGCTACAAACGACGGTTGGCAAAGACATATTGGCTACTGAGTCCAAAAGCGCTGAGCGCCAACAGCTGGTTGTCGATATGGTCAAAAGCGTAGCAGAGGATCTAGGCAACACGCCTACGGTTTGCCGCGCCTCTTATATTCATCCGATTATTATTGAGCAGTTTTTGGCAGGGCAGTTCTTTGATGCGTACAAAAAATACCGTCGCGGACGCACTAAAGAGTATCAAAGCTGTGAAGAAAAAGCACTGCTTGGTTTTCTTAGTATTTAAATGGAATTAGCTATAAGCCGTAAATGACTAATTTATAAAAATGATACGTTATGTATTGAAATAATTATAAATATGCGTTACTAATAGTACATATTAGATGGTCTATAGGATGTGATCATTTCGTAATACGCGTTTTATTTATTACTCGATTTTGCTAAAGGATTAGCTTATGAATACCGCCACTCTTACTGCTACAAACGTTGATGTAAACACTACGATCACACCAAAAAACTATACCGATTACTATAATAATTTTGATAGGGAATCGCTGCTGTCAGAAATATTTGGCAAGCATATTGATGATCGATTAAACGCTTATATGGCATGCTGTGGTCGTCACGTACGTGATGGTCGCGGTGATAACATCGCGCTGGTGCATGAAGATACTGCCAGAAAGGTGACTCGTATGAGCTTTGCTGAGCTAGATGTAGCGAGTGCGCAAGTTGCTAATTTATTACTGTCTTATGGCGTACAGGTTGGTGACCAAGTTGCAACCATGTTACCACGCACACCTGAGTTGCTCATCGTTGTATTAGCAACATGGCGTATTGGCGCAGTTTATCAACCGTTATTTACTGCCTTTGGTTATGATTCGATTAAATATCGAATGGACAAAGCGAATACCAAAGTTGTTTTTACCAATCAAGAAAACCGTGACAAGTTTGAAGATTTGGCTGAGCAAACCAAAATGGTATTGGTGGGTAGCGCTGTGGATTCTGAGACTTGGGGTGATGAGCATTATGCTGAGTCAATGTCAGCGCAGTCAAAAACTTTAGAACCTTTGTCGCTCAATACTGATGCACCATTCTTGCAAATGTTTACCTCTGGTACGGTGGGTAAGTCAAAAGGTGTCAGCGTGCCGTTAGCGGCATTGTCTGCTTTTTATTTATATATGCGCTACGCCATCGACCTACGCGAAGATGATCAATATTGGAACATGGCAGATCCAGGTTGGGCGTATGGCTTGTACTATGCCATTACAGGACCGCTACTATTAGGCGTCACCACTTATTTTAATGAAGCGGGGTTTGACGCGATTAATACGCGTGGCTTCATGGAGCGTCACAAGATTACTAATTTGGCGTCTTCACCAACAGCCTTTCGTATGATGAAATCTAGCGGTGTGTTTGAGGATGATCGTGACGATATCACCAGCAAGCTGTCTTTACGTTGTGCCAATTCGGCAGGCGAGACGTTGAATACAGAAGTTGTCAACTGGGTTGAAACCTATCTAGAGTGCCAAGTAAAAGACCAATATGGGCAAACAGAAACTGGTATGACTTGCTGCGCACATCATGCATTAGCACATGAGTGCCCTACTGGGTCGATGGGTATGGCGCTACCAGGGCATACACTAGTGGTATTAGATGACGATATGAATGTATTGCCAGATGGTGAACAAGGGCAGTTAGCAGTCGTTGTCAGTCAGTCACCTGCATTTTATTTCCGCGGTTATAGTTGGAATGAAAAACAAGCCTTTGTAGGTGACTACTATCTGACAGGCGATGTGGTCGAGCGCCATAGTGATGGCAGTTATTGGTTTTCAGGGCGTGATGATGACATCATTATTACTGCAGGTTATCGCGTCGGACCCACCGATGTCGAAAACACGGTACTCGAATACGCAGCAGTCGCAGAGTCGGCAGCGGTAGGTGTGCCAGATAAAGTACGTGGTCATACTATTAAGTCTTATGTGGTGCTAAAAGACGGCATCGAGGGTAGTAATGACATTGCCAAAGAAATCCAAGAACTGGTACGCAAACGTCTATCTACTCATGCTTATCCGCGCGAGGTCGAGTTTGTGACAGAGTTACCAAAAACGCCTAGTGGTAAAATCCAGCGATTTTTACTACGAAGTTTATCATTAGCTTAGCGATGACAGTGTTTATGACAGTAGTTATTATAGTGTTTGGCGACTGAATTAAAGATTAAGTATCAGTACGTCAACGTATCAATTCATTAGGAAAATCAAGAAATAATTTACTAAAAATACTAATTAAAGTACTAGGGGCTGTATAGAATTGAGAAAACATTGAAAAAAATAAGCAACGCCTTACTC
>NZ_RRYV01000184.1 GCF_014861395.1 Psychrobacter sp. FME13
GCATACGGTAGGTATAGAAGGTAATAACTGCCGTCTTAGACACCGATTAAGACGATCGGTTAGAAAGACTTGTTGCTTCTCAAAAAAGCTTGATAATCACTTTAAAGTATTCGATCTGGTGTTCTTTTATGTCAATTATGGCTACGTCTGATGCCAGCATACTTTTTGACACACCACCTTTTTTTTAAGATTACTGCTTTGAGTAGTAATCAGGGCTATTATCATTAGGCTCAAACAATTGATTCTTGCCTTGTTCATGCTCAGGTTTTGGGTTAAAGTTTCACTAAGTCTGTTAAAGTTTGGCATGGTCTGATTCGTCTTAAAAATTACTATTATGCCTTTGCTTTAACAGACTTTTTTGTTTTTTTGTCGTGTGCAGAGAAAGGAAGTATAATTGTGTTCAGGCCAAGCTTTATAAGCATTAGGATGTATTTACTATCTTATTCATTTGAACAATGTTAGTCCCAAATAAGTTACATATGCTTCTAAGAATTCATCAGGTGTTAAAAAATAGAATAATGAGGTTTGAGTATGAGTGAGATAAAAGAAGCGGCAGAAATTTATCTAAGGCAAATGACTGGCAATCAGCTTTCGGTCTTTCATCACGATCAGTGGGAGTCAATTGATGCACTTGTAAATAAACAGAAACAGTTATTAGTAGTGCAACGAACCGGTTGGGGTAAAAGTGCTGTATATTTTATTTCTACTAAACTGAGACGAGGGCAAGGTTATGGACCTACTATCATAATTTCACCTCTATTATCTCTAATTCGAAACCAGATTAACGCTGCTGAAAAGTTAGGACTTAGAGTTGTATCTTATAACTCTTCGATGGAGAAAGCAGAAAAACAAGATTCTGAAAATCAGATACTTAGCCATAAAGTTGATGCCATAATCATAGCTCCAGAACAATTAGGACAAACTTATTTTTCTGAGGAAGTCTTAAGCCAAATTAGTAGCAGCATAGGAATGTTTGTAGTCGATGAAGCACATTGTATTTCTGACTGGGGACACGATTTCCGTCCTGATTATGGCCGAATAGTTCGAGTTCTTCAAAATATGCCTGAAAATATACCTGTTCTTGCTACTACAGCTACAGCAAATGACCGTGTCGTTTATGATATAAAGGTTCAACTTGGTGAGCGGTTAGAAATTGTCCGAGGACCTTTAATGCGTCAAACGCTACAATTACAGAATATTCATCTATCTAATAAATCTGAGAGATTAGCATGGCTAGTTAAAAACTTACCACAAATAGATGGTACTGGAATTATTTATGCAAAAACGACTAAGGATTGTGAAATTGTCGCAGGGTTCTTGCGAACCAAAGGCATTGATGCTTATGCATATCATAGTAATATTGATAATAACTCTAAAGTACAGCTTGAGAAAGGATTAATAAGTAATAGCATCAAGGCTTTAGTTGCAACATCAGCACTAGGGATGGGTTTTGATAAGCCTGATTTAAGCTTTGTTATTCATTATCAAGCACCAGGTAATGTGGTTGAATATTATCAACAAGTTGGGCGAGCGGGGCGTGGCATAGAGCATGCGATAGGTATTATGATGTTAGGGGAGGACGATGCACGCATACAGAAGTATTTTATT
Source organism: Psychrobacter sp. FME13 (assembly GCF_014861395.1). Taxonomy (GTDB): domain Bacteria; phylum Pseudomonadota; class Gammaproteobacteria; order Pseudomonadales; family Moraxellaceae; genus Psychrobacter. Next base: position 1,609 of record NZ_RRYV01000184.1, read on the forward strand.
GATAATGCTTTTCCAAAAGAAGACCAAATTAATACTTTGTTAGCTGTGATTGAAAAACATGATGGAGTTAAGTTAACGCAATTAGAGCCATTAGTGAATTTTTCGAAGGGTAAAATTGAAGATATCTTAAAGTTTTTAAGCATTGAGAATCCGTCACCAATACTGAGGGATGGTAGTTTCTACTACAGGACTCAGTTTGATTATAAAGTCCCTCATGAGAAAATAAAACGATTAAATACGATTAAGGAAGGTGAGTGGATTAGATTGCTTGAGTATCACAAGTCGAAAGATTGCTTAATGTGCTTTTTAGGTAATGAACTAGATGATTTAAATACTAGAAAATGCGGTAAATGTGCAAATTGTAACCCAGAAAACGCACTTAGTGAACAAGTTGATGATGTTTTTGTCAATGATGCTCGTGACTATTTAAGGCATAGATATATAGAAATAAAACCTCGTGCTACTTTTGCAAGTTCAAACGATAATGCTCGCCAAGCTTTTCCTCAGTATAAATTTCCTTATAAAGATATTAAGCTGAAATGTGAAACAGGTTATGCTTTGTCTTCATGGAAGGATGGAGGTTGGGGAGATTTAGTAGCAAAGGGTAAGAAGGAAGGTGAGTTCAGTGATGACTTGATTTCCCCTACTGTCAAAATGATCAACAGCTTAGATTATGGTGAACGTCCAGCTTGGATAACCTACATACCTTCCCCACGGCGACCAAATTTAGTAAGAAATTTTGCTTATAAATTAGCTCAAGCTCTCAACGTACCGTGCCTAGATTCTTTATCTCTACAAGAATTAAGACCGCCTCAAAAAACTATGGAAAATAGCTTCCACCAAAGTAAGAACTTAGATGGAGTTTTCATTGTCAATACTGATAATATATATAGCAATCCTGTATGGCTAGTTGACGATGCTGTTGATTCAAGATGGACGTTTACCATTGCCGGAGCTCTCTTGCGTAGGCAAGGTGTAAAACAAGTCGTTCCAATTGCACTAACGAGTACAACGAAAAATGGATAATATAGAAAAAACAATTAGCGAAAACACTAAAGTGATCTTATTGTTGACCACGTACTTCAATAACCACGATATACGTCAATGCAAGCCTTTAACAGTTAATGGATATGGTTACTTTGCGCGTTGGTTAAATACATTTGAGTACCAACCTTCAGACTTGTTGAACCAAACAAAGCTTGATGAGGTATTTGAGCGCTGGCAAAGTCCTGAAAACCATTTATTAGTAAAGCAGAAGGTTGCTTTGAATAAAATTGATCAAACTATTAATGACATTACATCTCAGCGTATTAGTGCTTTACTAGATAGAGGTGTAAGTTTAAGCATGGCTTTAGAGAAGTGGAGTGCAGCTGGTGTCTGGATACTAGACAGAGGGCATACGCTTTATCCACCTCAGTTCAAATCAGTACTTAAAGAACAAGCTCCAGCAGTATTGTTTGGTATAGGAAATGCTCAGTTGCTGAGCAAGCCTTCTGTAGGATTTGTGGGGTCTAGAGATGCTGACGATGAAGACTTAGAAGCAACAGATCATTATGTACAAATGATAAATAATATTGGATTTCAAGTTGTGTCGGGCGGTGCTAAAGGGATTGACTCTAGGTCTATGCTTTCATCTTTAAGCAATGGGAATTCAAGTGTAGGAGTGCTAGCTGATAGCTTATTAAAGGCTAGTGTAAATAGTCAATGGCGGCCTTATCTTAAATCGAACAGTTTAGCACTGATTACTCCTTTTTCTCCAGAAAGCAGGTTTTCGCCTGCTAATGCTATGGCACGCAATAAATTTATTTATTTGTTATCTCAAGCTACAATTGTAGTATGTTCAGGTGAAAGTGATAAGAATAAAAAAAGTGGTACATTTGAAGGTGCTAAAGAAAACTTAAAAAATAAATGGGTTCCATTATTTGTTTCACAGCATAAAACTCCAATTCATTCCGGTAACTTATCTTTGCTAAAGGGGCTCTCAAGAGTTACTACTGAAGCAAAACCATTGTCTTTAGGTGCTGATTTAGACTATTTAAGTGCAGTCATAAATGGTAAAGATGCGGGATATAAAGAGTCTATTTTAAATAATGCTACACCTATACAAGTGGGGCTATTTGACTCGACTACGGAGCAGGAAGATGGAAGTACAGCATCAACAATACAGAATAGAAAATCTGATATCATTCCTTTAAAACCTGTTAAGCTGAGTAATGATGACTTAATTATAAGTAAAACTATAGAAGATCATAAATTAGCATTGTCTAATGTAGAAATAGTTTCGGATATGCCTTTATTAAATAGCTTTTATCAGCAGCTTAAAGTTTTATTCGATCAGCATGCTATTCCGGGTGTTCAAGAGTATATTGATATAAAGCTTATTGAAGAGCGTTTTCCAGAGTTTGAGATGATGGGAAAAACGGCTCTTGATAAGTGGTTAAAGTATCTTGTTGATAAAAAGCTTCTTATACGATCAAGTAAAAGGAAAAAAGAATTTTGTTTGCCTATAGATTGTTGATAGTAATTAATTTTGTAGTAGGCTATAAATTCAGAACACTATTACAATTAAAACAATGAGCTAAGCATGGTTTGAAGTCGTTATCTAGGACATCCCTGAATAAGTAGAAGTAAAAAAGCCCTACTATTTTATAGTAGGGCTTTACACCAATACAGAAACTGAGTCAGGCAGCTTAATTCTATTTGTTAGCTGTCTTAGGTTTGGGAAGGTTACCGGGTTATATATCTATATAAGAATATAGATTGGGAGATGATGTATGACTGGTGCAAAGACACACTTATTCAAAACTTAAACACACCCTGTGTAATTTTAATAGATAACGCTATGTTTCATAAACACAAATGCATTAGGTTAGTAAAGATTGAACATGGTAAGTCCTTGATAGATCAAGCAAAGAAGCGTGTGGAGATGTCGCGCAACTACTACAATGTATTATTTAAATAATTACCAAACTAAGAGGGAAATATTATGCGCGGAGTCAATAAAGTTATCATCATCGGAAACCTCGGTGCAGATCCTGAGGCACGTCAATTTAATAATGGCGGTAGCGTTACTAACATCTCAGTAGCGACCTCTGAGCAATGGACTGATAAACAAAGCGGTGAGAAAAGAGAGGCGACCGAATGGCATCGTGTCTCACTATTCAATCGTTTAGGTGAAATCGCCGCTCAGTATCTGCGTAAAGGTAGTAAAGTCTATATCGAAGGTAGCTTACGCACTCGTAAGTACCAAGCCCCTGACGGTAGCGACCGTTATGCGACTGAAATTCGCGCTGACCAGATGCAGATGCTAGATAGTAATGAAAATAACAACAAACAAATCATTCATCCGGACCGTCAAAAGCCTCAGAATGACCAGCAAACACCGAACAATAAAATAAATAAAAGTAATGTTAATCAGGGGCTTCCACCTGGACCAGTAGATGACTATATTCCCTTCGCTCCTCACTTTGATGGTCAATTTTAAAATTTTGGAAATAACTATCAAAACGTTTGAACAACTTGTATCAGCTAGTTGGTGAGGTAGTGGCTCAGAAAGGGAGTATTTGAGTTTAGGCACTCCAATGCGACTCAGCTATGCTAAAGAAATCATAGAGACAAACTTGGTAAACTAATGGGTGGTGTGTCAGAAAGTATGCTGAGGAGAAGAAAGGAGGGTGACAGCCGAAGCAAGATGATATATTTGAGGTTATGAAGACACAAATACAGATCAATTGCCCCGACTGTCACAGTCCCAGTTTTTCGATACACGGCAAAAAAAAGCTATGGCAAGCACAACTACCAGTGCAAGGACTGCAAACGTCA
>NZ_RRYV01000185.1 GCF_014861395.1 Psychrobacter sp. FME13
TCGTAACGCATAAAAATACCCCATAAGTTGTGTCCAACTTATGGGGGTCGGTTCAATTATCAGTGATAATCTGGCCTTTTTTTATCAAAATCGGTTAGATCCAGTCTCTAATATTTATCAGCTTCTGTAATGATAGCATCACCACCGCCTAAAGCTGGTGTAGTAGATAAAACTTTGCTGCGACGGAAATACTTAGAGTGACTGTCTATAATATCATTTACATTCTCTACTACATCGTCGATGACGTCATCGTAAATTCCATGATGTAGCTCAGTAGAAAAAGAAGTAAAAGGGTGCTTTCGAGCCGCAGCTCTGACGTCAGTGATTCCTGCCTTAGTATAGAAAATATTGACACTACCATCACTGTTTAGCACGCAGGTCAACTCCCCTTCCTCAACCGTCATCTCTATCAGCTCCGGCTTAAATATATAGTCATCTACATCGAGTAATTGTTTTTCTATGCCCTTCTTAAATAATGCTTTAACGTCCATTATAATTATGTCCTTATTATCTAATATTTTTTGATCTTGATGAACCAAAGACAGCTATACGCTGTGTTTGCTTATCGTATTAGAAGGACGGATGTTTGTTAAGGGGTAATGTGTAAAACTGCGTTTAATGTTGGTAAAACCCGATTTCACTGTTACTTAAACTTTATTGATTATAGCAAACGATGCATAAAAAATGAGCCACAGAATATGCGACTCATCTCCTCTAATATTCAGTAAAAGCCAACTCACACCTTAGATTAAATGTGCTTTCAATTCTAATACTTTGTCGCGCGTTTTCGCCGCATCCTCAAACTTCAAGTCACGCGACATCTGCTTCATCTGCTTCTCAAGGCGACTGATTTCTTTGGCCAGCAAATCAGGACTGCGTAAAATACTGATATCCACATCAGGCAGGTTACTCTTGATTGGAATTACCTGATTGTCATTAGCATTATTATCGTCACCGGTATCGATTTTATCCGTGATACTACGGCGCGCACCCTTCGGTGTAATATTATTTTCGATATTAAAGGCTATTTGCTTTTCACGGCGACGATCGGTCTCGTCTATCGCCTTTTGCATACTATTGGTGATGCGATCAGCATACAGAATGGCTTTACCATTTAAATGGCGCGCTGCTCGTCCAATAGTCTGAATAAGTGAACGCTCAGAACGCAAGAAACCTTCTTTATCAGCATCAAATATCGCTACCAGCGACACTTCAGGCATATCCAAACCTTCGCGCAGCAAGTTAATACCAACCAGCACATCATGCACGCCTGTACGTAACTCATGAATAATCTGCATACGCTCGACGGTATCAATATCTGAATGCAGATAGGCGACTTTGACATCGTACTCTTTTAAATAACTGGTCAAATCCTCTGACATGCGCTTGGTCAATGTAGTAATCAATACACGCTCATCTTTTTCACGGCGTTTGGTAATCTCTGATAACACGTCATCAACTTGCGTCAATACAGGACGTATCTCAATCTCAGGGTCAATTAAACCCGTTGGCCGTACGACCTGCTCAACGACTTGCTCGCTGTGCTCTAACTCATATAACGCTGGCGTGGCACTCACGTAGATAGTCTTGGGCTTGATGCGCTCCCATTCTTCAAATTTCATCGGACGATTATTCATCGCACTTGGTAAACGAAAGCCGTAGTTGACTAGGTTTTCTTTGCGTGATCTATCGCCCTTATACATCGCGCCAATTTGCGATACGGTCACGTGTGACTCATCAAGGAACAGTAATGCATCTTCTGGAATATAATCAAATAACGTCGGCGGCGCTTCCCCTGAAGGACGACCAGAGAGATGCTGCGAGTAGTTTTCGATGCCGTTACAGTAGCCGAGCTGCTGTATCATCTCAAGATCATATTGAGTACGTTCTTTGAGACGCTGCGCTTCAATCAGCTTGTTGTTTTCGCGGAAGTACTCCAATCGTGGCTCTAGCTCTTCGCGTATGGTATGACTGGCAGCTTCTAGCTTGTTACGCGGGGTTACATAGTGCGATTTTGGATAAATGGTAATACGCGGCACACTACGTACCGTCTTGCCCGTTAATGGATCAAACCAAGTAATCTTCTCTACTTCATCATCAAATAAATGCACACGAACTGCCAGTTGTTCAGACTCAGCAGGATAGATATCTAGCAACTCTCCGCGCAAGCGATACGTGCCACGTTCAAAATCCAATTCATTACGCATATATTGCATTTCAACCAGACGTTTAATCGTCGCCGTACGGTCTATTTTATCACCCACAACGACATGCAATAGCATTTTTAGATAACTTTCAGGATCACCCAAGCCATATATGCAAGATACTGACGCAACGATAATCGCATCACGACGCTCTAATAGAGCACGCGTGGCTGACAGACGCATCTGATCAATATGATCATTAATGGCACTGTCTTTTTCGATAAAGGTGTCACTTGCCGCAACATAAGCCTCAGGCTGATAGTAGTCATAATAACTGACGAAATATTCAACCGCATTATTAGGAAAAAACGATTTAAACTCGCCATATAACTGAGCCGCAAGTGTCTTGTTATGCGCCATGATAATGGTTGGACGCTGCGTCTCAGAGATAACCTTCGCCATGGTATAAGTTTTACCAGAACCGGTCACACCCAATAGCAACTGCTCATCCATATCGGAGTTGATACCATTGACCAGCTTTTTAATCGCTTGCGGCTGGTCACCTGCTGGCTCAAAATCAGTGACCATCTCAAAGGCACGACTTGATATTTGCGTCCCTGACGCATTGACACCACTAATTTCAGCTTCGCCTTGAAGCTGAGTGGCCAATTGATTTAACTGACGCGATGAGCGCGGTTCAGGCATTCGCATAATAGATTTCTTATTCTAGATGTTTATAACAATATGGGGTCTGAGGGTTGGTTTTTAAAGGACAAGCATGAGACTTGTCCTTTAGCTAAAATACTGTTAATTCGTATTAATTTAAAACTTAAGAATCAAATGATTTGCGATAAAAAAATCAACCACCACAAGGTTTAAGGTACGCTTTATAAGTTAACCCAGCATCTGTTTAATAGTTTTGCGGATAAAGGTAGCAATTAAGACGGTTAAGAAATATGATAATATTTTATGACAACTAAGGCTTTATAGCTCTATGCAACTTATTCTGTTTATTGGTATCCAAGGTGCTGGAAAATCCACCTTTTATCAGCGCCAGTTTTTTCACAGCCATTTGCGCTTAAACAAAGATATGCTCAATACCAATCACAGATTGCAGCGACTCTTTGAAGCTTGTCTTGCCACTAAAACTCAAGTAGTCATTGATAAGACCAACGCAACATCGGCAGAGCGTGCCGACTATATCCGCGCGGCAAAAGCAGCAAACTTTACCGTTATCGCCTATTACTTTGACTGTCCATTTAAAGACGCCTTAGTACGTAATAACAATCGTACAGGCAAAGCAAAAGTTCCTGAGGTTGGCGTCAAAGGTACGGCTAAGAAGATGCAACGCCCCTACTTTGAAGAAGGTTTTAATAAAATATTTACGGTAACTGTCGGCCATGATAGTTTTCGTATCACAGAAAATTTGGAAAACCCAGTTTACTAAGCCGTTTATTTACCGAGCACACTATTCATCAATTACTATTGAGAGATTTATGCGTTTTGAAGAGTTAGATACTCGCCTACGAGTGTACGAGACTGCTCATGACCTTTGTGTTATGCCAGAGATGTTTGTTGTTGTACGTTTAGATGGACGCGGCTTTACCAAAAAAACAAAAGAGACTTGGCAACTTGATGCTCCTTTTGACACTCGTTTTCATGAGTTAATGGTAGCCACTACAAAGCACCTAATGAGCTGCGGCTTCAATATCATTTATGGCTATACCCAGAGTGACGAGATATCATTATTACTTCATCCTACAGAAGACACATTTAAACGCAAAATTCGTAAAATTAATTCAGTACTGGCAGGTGAAGCCAGTGGCTTCTTCAGTGTTACTCATGGACAATTAGCAAGTTTTGACGCTAGAGTCTCACAACTACCCAATACATCATTAGTGCAACAGTACTTTCGATGGCGGCAAGAAGATGCTCATCGCAATAGTCTAAATGCTCACTGTTACTGGTTATTGCGTAAGCAAGGTATAGACGCCAATTCGGCGACAAAGCAAATGGCAGGTAAGGCGTTAAAAGACAAGCACGAACTCCTTTATCAGCACGGTATTAACTATAACGAACTCCCCAACTGGCAAAAACGTGGGACAGGTATATATTTTACAGAAGTCAATAAGACTGGCTTTAACCCTAAGAGCAACAGCTCAACCATTACGCAACGCCGTGTATTAATAGCAAATACAGATTTACCGCTTGGCGAAGAATATGATGCCTTTATCACAAAATTATTACCAACTGATTTGACGATACAATCTGTATAAATTAAGCACTTATTTTTACAAAGCTTTTCATGCTTAACAAACCTTTTACACGACCACTCAACAAAGCCTAACGCTTGAGGGTTCTAATAACCATTTAAGCTGCTATTATTTATAACGAATCAACAAGCACTGTCAGTTATAAATATCAGTGCTAACGCAGTACCATTATAGATAAACCAATAAGAAAAAGTGACACATCAAATTAAATTAAAATATAACGGAGTAAGTCATGAGAGAACGTTACGCAAGTGGAATATCAGACGAAACTGCCAGTGAAATGGTAAAACTACTAAATGCAAATTTGGCTAACGTTATTGATTTAACATTAGATGGCAAACAATGTCATTGGAACCTACAAGGCAAAGGTTTCATCGGCGTGCATCAATTGCTAGATGAAACATCAGAGCGTATCCTTGAAGTGTCAGATACTATCGCTGAACGCATCGTAATCCTAGGTGGTCAGCCAAACGGTTTGGCAAGCCGTGTCGTGAAAGAGTCAATCCTAGACGATTACCCAACCGATATTACCGAAGTTAATCAACATGTGCGTGAGTTAACTAGCCGCTATAAAAAAGTGGCCGAAACGCTACGAAAAGCCATTGCTACCGCTGGTGATGCAGGTGATGAAGACACCGCTGATCTATTTACAGAAGCCAGTCGCATTATCGATAAAGATGCATGGTTCATCGGTGCGAATGCTCCTAGTAAGTAACTTCAGTGAGTAGCTCTAATAAGCAACGAGCAGACAACTTACTGAACGTTTGAAACGTAAATTTAAAATATAAAAAGGTCGCCAAACGTGGCGACCTTTTTTATGCTTGTAGTTTTTGTGATTAACAATATTTTAGACAGATAAAACTATTTATTAAAAAAATCTAAGCTAGGGGCTGTATAGAATTGAGAAAACATTGAAAAAAATAAGCAACGCCTTACT
>NZ_RRYV01000186.1 GCF_014861395.1 Psychrobacter sp. FME13
CTGTTGGCACGACAGGTGATTCATACGATAATGCGTTGGCTGAAACGGTTAACGGACTTTATAAAACGGAGGTGATTGAATATTTAAAACAGCAGTGGCAAGGTGTGAGTGATGTTGAATTAGCAACCCTAGAATGGGTCGATTGGTTTAACAAAACTCGCATTCATAGTACGATTAGTTATGTGTCGCCTTTTGAGTTTGAGAGACGATACTATGATAGTCTTTGTGAGTCAGACAAAGCTGCCTGACTCAAGCAATCCACTCTCCGATATAGTCGGGGCGGTTCAATAGGTAAGATTCGTCGCTGGCTTGTGGCATCTTGCATGGCCACTTTTAGATACCCTTGCAACGCAGAAGCTATCACCTCTTCGTAGTAACGGTTTTTAAACGCCTCTTCTAAGTATCTAAGCGGACGGGCGGTAGAGTCGGCTCGGTCTGCCAATGCATGAAATGCCGCAAGACGTAATTTTGCACTGTGCGCCGAGCTTAGTTGCTGCTCTAAAACATGTGCCGTCTTATCAAGACTCGTCGTAGCGACCCACTGTACCAATTGTAATGCTTGGTTGGCTGTGAGTGTGTCGCTATCATCAAGTAATTTTTTGACCAAATCTAACGTTTGATTGTCTGCTTGTACCTGTAGCAGTGCCAAGCCTTCTTTAAACGCAACATCGCTATTGTTTGAAGTATCAGAGAGTAGCTGTTTAATTCTGTGGTAGCCGTCTTTTATGACATAAGTGACTGGCAGTAGCTTGCTATTTGATGCATTGCTCTGAGTGATGTCTATTGGTATAAAACGTAAGCTTTGGTCAAGACCTACTACTATGATGGCAGGCTTGTCAGCATAGCTTGCGACGGTAATCTGCTGCGGCTTAACCAAATCTTCTTTACAACTGTTTGGCTGACCTTTATCAAATGCCCATGATTTGACGATTTTGTCATCTGCGGTAGTAAACAGTCGAGTGTCTGACACACAAAGCGACTTGATCATTTCGCTGTGCTGGCTAGACTTGGCTCTATCAACAGGATGTAGGTCGCCTTGAACATGAGTACGGTACAAGTATTTATCCGCACCTGCTGAGAAGAAATACTGACCGACTGGCTCAAAACAAAGCGCCGTTACTTTACCTTGATGGAGCTGTTTGCGGCTGCTCAAGCTAAGTTTTGTTTCATCTGAGGCCCATTGATAGCTACTAACATCTCCCGATTGATCTGCCACAACTAGCCATGATCCGTCGTTTGACGTTGTTAGTGCTGTCAATACAGAGTCTTTATTTGATGTTGCTATAGCAGATACATAAGGCTCAATGATGGCAGTACTACTAGTCTTACTGTTTTGATAAGGCCATACCACGATGTGTTTCGGATATAAGATAGCCAAGGCATCTTGTAGTGGTGCCATTGCAACGGCACAGCCTATCTCACTATCACTATTCTTAAGTGTATCAAGTAAGGATTTGGCACTGGTCTTTTTAACTTTTTTGGCTTGCCAGTCCGTTTGGTAAAGATGACCATCATCACCAATCATAACAATAGTGCTGTCATCTGTTTGGCTGATGGCTTGCATCGCACAAGGTAATGCAGTCGTCGATAAGCTAAATTGCTCACCTTGTTGATCGAGGATGTACAAAACAGGCGTCGATGTTTGGGTTTGCTGCTGGCGAGTAATAAAAAGACTGCGCCCATCCTGTTTGGTTGTTTTTTGAGTTGCCGCTTGGGTGCTATTGGCTTTACTGACTAAACCAATAATTTGACCCCAATAGGGGAGTGTTATTGTTTTCATGGTGTTATCTCAGTTGAGGTGACGTCATATTTTTTTGAGTATCTTTTTTTGGCTATAAAAGCTTACTAGTATTTACCTATATCTGTTATCTGTCCGCCAAAGCCGTTAAGCAGAAGCAGCTGCCTGTAGATTGTTGGATAGCTCAGGATAGCGATGCAACAACCGTGTGACGGCAACCAGACACGCATGACGCTCCATCTTGCCTGCTGAGTGCGTAAAGGTGAATAGTGTCGGCATAATGAGCGCCGCAAAGGTACTATCAGCCAATGCCACATCACGAAAAGTCTCAATCAATGCCAGTTTGGCACGACTCGCAGATATAGGTTTTAGCGTAATATTGCTATCTGTATCAGCTGTCTCATTGCTTTTATCTGAATAGCGTTGTTGATTATTGCTGGCACTAGCATTGGGTTCTTGCGACCCACCTAAACGACCAGGCGGTAGCTCAAATAGCCCGCGGCGTAGCAGCATTAATAACTGATCGACTTCTGCAGGCAAGTTCTCTGCTGTTTTTACTGGCTGTTCTTTTATGATTGGTTGAGTATTGCTGTCTTTATCTTGTGCAACCTCTTTATCGCTACTGTTTGGTTGCCAGTTTGGAGACACGTGACGCGACTTGTAGTGTTTCCATAGCATGGTCACAGCAGCATAACGTACTTCACGGTCTGTGCTTTGAGTCAGTTGGTATAAAGACTGCACTTCTTGGAAGTGAGCGTGACGCTGTAGCAGCGTGATACCGATTTGGCGAGCGACTCGCGCTTTGCTTTCAATCAAAGCATTTAACATATCGGCATTCAATTGTGTTGGCTGGATGTGGTAACGGCGATTGGTAACGGAAGGTTCATCTAAAAGCGCACGTTTCAACAGCTCAGTGACCTCAGTATAAGGCGACTCAGCTATCATGAGCCATAGAGCTGGCGTTGGTTGCCACGTCGCCATCTCATACTCGCTCAGTAATAAGCCAAAATCTCGCAACTGGCTGTTACGCTGTTGTAATAAAGGAATGACGCGCTCAGCATCAAAGAACGAAGAAGGGATAATCGCATCAGGATCAACAGGTCTGTCTGTCAACGCCATACAAATATGTTCATGATGATGACTTAGGTAGCTGATCGCAAGCTCACTGATAGGCGCAGTAGCATCATCTGTTGCCATGTGCCACAAGGCATTGGCACCTGCAAAAATATCATCTTCGGACACTTCTCGTGATTGACCACTTAGCATTTGTAAGAACGCTGTTTCAGAGATGATTTTTAGTGCCGCACCATCAGCGATCAAACCTTCAGCTTTCAGCTGTTTACTGCCTTTACGGCCATTACCATATAGCGGTGATCCATCATCCCCAATAACCAAATAATCTAGCTTGCCATTGACGGCGCTACTAATAGCACCATTAGCTGCTTTCACGACTTTTTCGGCCTCGCCACGTGTCATGCTTTGCATCTTGCCCGTGAACAAATACCGTTGACCGGACAAATCTACTTCGGTAGCAACATCTGCATTACTACTCGAGCCTGTAGTGTTACCACTAGAAGCGCTGTCAGTAGGGCTACCTTCTTCATTACTGTCATTATCGAGATATGCAACAAAATCGGCAGGCAAGAAGCCTTTGTTAATACGCTCAATCGCAAATTCACGATAGAGTGCTTGCTCACTATGTGCTAGCGTCATAAGCCAGTCGAAACCTAGATCTATCGGCGCAAAACGGCGTACATCAGACAGCCAATCTTGCACATTTTCTGCTAAGTATTCATCAAAGTCTAATTGCTTTTGCCAATTCTTGATAGGTTCAGAAATAGGGGGTAAACCTTGATTATCAGTACTACTTATAAGATTGATAATACTAGTGGACTTTAATAGTTCAATATATTCAGCTACTTGCCAATCAGGCTCATAAGCAAGCGCATGCCAATAGCTCATATCAAGCGCTGCGGCTGACAGTACATCTTCATCAATCCAGTCGATAACAGTAGATTGTGACAATGGATGTAATAACAGGACTTGCCATACTGAAGCATTTATTTGACTCAAATCCAAACGCCTAAGCTGATCTAACGCAAAGTGCATGCAGTAACTGTCATCATGAGCAGAGAAGTCGTATGCTGCTGATATATCTAGTTGCTGGGCGACGCGAATAAAGTATTCAGATCCTAACTCTTTGGCACTATAAAGCTCAGGCAATTTTTTTATGGCAAACTTAACACTGTACCGTCTGCTGCTAGTCAATCGTTCAAAAAACCACTCAGGAGTTAAGTCGCGTCTTGTAAAGTGTTTGCTGAGTTGTTTGCTAGCGGTTTGATGGTGATGCTCTGTGTCTAGTAGCTGCCCCCAACCATTGACACCAATATCTGAAATAGGGTCACGACTTAATATATTATTGATTGCAAAGGTTCTAACAGGCTCATAATCTGACATCGCCAATAGCATCAGCTCAGTGAGTGATAAGTCTTGGGCATAGCTTTTGGCATAGCCAATCGCGTATTGATAGGCAGCAGGGTAGTGTGAATGAAGTAGTTGTAGTACGACTTGATGTAAGCCCAATGTCTGAAACTTAGACTTTTCAAAATTAGGTGAGTTTTCTAGTAGCCAAACAATCATCTCATCACGCGCTTTACTATGCGCCTTACCAGCCGATAGATATTGCAGCGTGTCGTTACTTACATCACGTAATTGGGTTTTAAAGTCATGCTTTAAACTATCGGTTGCAAACTGTCTGACAGCCTCATTTTTTGCGATAGCCAATAGTTGAATAAGTGGTTCAGGATCTCGTTGCCACGCCTCAGAAAACGCACGACCTTTTGCATCAAATAGCTTGCGAGGAGAGCGACTGCTAAATCGATTGACGCCATAATCTAGGCTATTGTGGAAGCAAATGTGATTGAGGACCCAGCTGCTCGTTTGCTCGGCACTGCCAGCTGTCATGGTTTCGTCATAGCTGGCGAGTACACAGACAGCGGCATCAATATAGCCAATCGGCATCTGCTGCCCCAGTTGGCGCAAATATCGCCATGCTCTGAGGCTCATATACGTTTTGGTTGCGAAGCTAACATTGGCTTTGGGTGTCTGATCAAAACGTTGTAAATCAATCTTGGCGGCTATTTGGCCAAAAATCTCATAATCTTGAGAAAACTCAGCCTGCTTATAAATACGTTTTAAACCTTTCCACACACCGTAGTTGACTGGTAGCTCACTGATAGCTTGTTTTAAAATGGCTCTAGAGTACGCGCTACCATCTTCCCACAGCGCGGTCAGTATTAAATGGATTTTATAACGATCTGGTAGTGGGTAAACGCCTTCGTCTGCTTCTAGTTTGGCAATCATCGCCACACGCTCTGCAAACTGTACTTCGGGGTTTTGCTCCCGAAACTGATGACTTAGAATCTTGTCCAAAAATCGATCAAACGTCAATTCACGTTCGGGGATAGGTGTCTCAGGAATGTCATCAACTTGTGTCGCTAGTATATACCCCACTCTCAACTTCGAAAGTGATTGAAAAAAGAAGAGCACCTCACTAATCTATTGTTTTCGACCAAGAATACAATGGAGTTGTGAGATGCCCATAGACG
>NZ_RRYV01000187.1 GCF_014861395.1 Psychrobacter sp. FME13
TTAGATATTATTAAACAATATATTCAGAACCAGCGAGGTTAGCTAGTGATGCGAAATTCACCTCCACCCTAATGTCGGGTGGAGTCCTCTTTCGCTTTTTTGATAGCTTGCAAACTTGGTGTCCTGGTATCTAATCCTGTTAATCTTGCCTTGATAACTTTCGCACCAAATTTATTGCTATCAGCATCCGTCTCAACGTAGCTCAGATATATATTATTGGTACGAGCAAAGTCTGGTGCAATAACAATATCGCCTAAACCGCCCTGACCACCGTAAGCAACTTTTGGTACGCCAGTTACTGCTGTCTTGGCACCTGTTTCGGTATCGACCACAAATAACTCACCTGTCTTTTGTGTCACTAGTATTTTTTGTGATTCGTTATCAACTTTAGGTAGGGCTGTCATCGCCCAAGGCTCATCAAAAGTTGCAACTGTTTCAGTAATGAATTTGGGTTTATCAGTATTCATGGAGGAATGAGCATCTGAGGTTTTGGCATCTTTATGCTCTACCAACTCTTCATTGCTATTGCCTGCTGTCTGATTGGAGCAAGCTGACGTGCTAAACAGCAACGCTGTCATGATTAAGGGTAAGATTAATGGCCTATTTTTCTGTTTTTTATTGCTCATCATCATGTCATCTCCCTTATTTTATATTTAAACCAGTTATAACATAACCAAAGTATGAAAACGGTAACATAATTATAGTGCACAACGAAAAACCCCTTAATTACCTATATAAAAAATAGGCAAGTAAGGGGTTGGGTTTTATTCAAAAAAACAGTTTAGAGCACTTGGTATTAGCTCACTCTAAGCTTATCAAAAGTCAATTTGTCATCCGCATCAACATCCACTTTAATGATATCTCCTGCAACAAAATCACCCGCTAACAGCTTCAATGATAATGGATTTTCGATTTCTTGTTGGATAGCGCGTTTTAGTGGACGTGCACCATACACAGGGTCATAACCGACTGCGACCAACTTATTCATTGCATCTGTTGATAGCTCGATATCCATCTCACGCTCATGTAGACGTTGACGCAAGCGATCTAACTGAATCGCTGCAATACCTGCCATTTGCGACATACCTAGTGGATGGAATACCACGATTTCATCAATACGGTTCACGAACTCTGGACGGAAGTGCTGCCCGACAGAATCCATGACCTCGGCTTTGATATCATCATAGCTCTCGCCGACCATCTCTTGAATTTTATGCGATCCCAAATTACTGGTCATAATAATGACGGTGTTTTTGAAGTCAACCACCCGGCCCTGTGAATCTGTCAAACGTCCATCGTCTAATACTTGCAATAAGATATTAAACACATCAGGGTGTGCTTTTTCGACTTCATCAAACAAAATCACACTATAAGGTTTACGGCGTACCGCTTCAGTCAAAGCGCCACCTTCTTCATAACCCACGTACCCTGGAGGCGCACCTACCAAGCGACTGACACTATGCTTCTCCATATACTCACTCATGTCGATACGTATAATCGAATCTTCACTATCAAACAAGAAGTTCGCCAATGATTTGGTCAACTCAGTTTTACCAACACCAGTAGGTCCAAGGAATAAGAACGATCCAGATGGACGATTAGGATCAGACAGGCCAGCACGACTGCGACGTACCGCATTTGCCACGGCTTGCACCGCCTCATCTTGACCAATCACACGCTCATGGAGCTTTTCTTCCATCTCCAGCATTTTGTCACGTTCGCCTTGCATCATTTTACTGACAGGAATACCTGTCGCAGCAGCAACGACTTCAGCAATCTCATTGTCTGTTACTTTGTTACGCAGCAACTTTACATTATTACCTTCACTTGTCTGCTCTTTTTGCTCTGCTAAATCAGACTCAGTGATACGACGCTCTAACTGTGGAATAGTTTCATACTGTAGCTTACTCATGGTCTCATAGTCGCCCTCACGGCTGGCTTTGTCATAAGCAATACGAGCTTTGTCCAACTCATCTTTTAACTGCTGACTGCCTTTGACTAATGCTTTTTCTGCTTGCCAAACTTCATTAAGATCCGCGTACTCTTTTTCTAGCTCTTCAATTTGACCATCGAGCACTTTACGCTCAGCTTTCGCACCAGCATCTTCTTCATTTTTGAGCACTTCACGCTGCATTTTTAGCTGAATCAAACGACTATCAAGCTTACCCAACGCTTCAGGCTTACTGTCCATCTCCATACGTAAGCGACTGGCCGCTTCATCAATTAAGTCAATCGCTTTATCGGGTAGCTTACGGTCAGTAATATAGCGATGGCTCATACGTGCCGCCGCAATGATGGCGCTGTCTTGAATATCGACACCATGATGCAGCTCGTAACGCTCTTTTAGACCACGTAATATCGCAATGGTGTCTTCTACAGTTGGCTCATCGACTAAAACTTTTTGGAAACGACGCTCAAGCGCAGCATCTTTTTCGATATATTGACGATATTCATCCAGTGTCGTCGCTCCAACGCAGTGCAGCTCACCACGTGCTAGCGCAGGCTTTAGCATGTTGCCAGCATCCATTGCACCTTCAGATTTACCTGCACCCACCATGGTATGCAGCTCATCGATGAATAAAATGACATTGCCTTCTTGCTTGGCCAAATCACTCAGCACACTTTTGAGACGCTCCTCAAATTCACCGCGGAATTTTGCACCCGCAATCAGAGCACCTAGATCTAACGATAGCACCTCTTTACGGCGTAAACCTTCTGGTACGTCACCATTAACAATTTTTTGGGCCAATCCTTCGACGATAGCTGTTTTACCAACACCTGGCTCACCAATCAATACTGGGTTGTTTTTGGTACGACGAGACAATACTTGAATGGTGCGGCGAATTTCTTCATCACGACCTATCACGGGATCAAGCTTGCCAAGCTCCGCCTGTTCGGTCAGATTAATGGTATATTTGTTTAATGCATCACGCTGGTCTTCAGCATTTTGGTTATTAACGGTGTCATCACCACGTAACTCCTCAATCACTGCTTTTAATTTGCTTGCTGTTACGCCAGCACTTTCAAATATTTTTTTAGTTTCGCCCTGTTCAGACAGCGCCAATATTACCCATTCAGTGGCAATAAAATCATCATCTTCTTTTTGCGCTTGACGATCGGCTAAATTTAAAATTTTAACCGAGTTTGGGTTTAAATTAACATCTCCTGTCGGCTCCGATATGGTTGCCTGATTATCAAGTGCCTTTGCCACGCCATTCTTTAAAGCAGGAATAGACGCACCTGCTTGTTGACAGATAGACAAATTGGATTCATCTTGCAGCAATACAGCAAGCAAATGCACAGGATCAATTCCCGTATGATCACGACCTAGTGCTAAACTCTGAGCTTCTTGAATAGCAGACTGCAGTTTTTGGGTAAATTTTTCAAATCTCATATTCGTATCCTTTTATAATTAGTATTGTCAGTCGCTTTTCTAGCGTTCAGCGATGACTATTATCTGTCATTTATATAAGGTATATATATAATTATTTCAAGCCAATTATCAAACAAAGCCCTACTACTAGCAATGATATTTGCTAAGAGCTATTAATTAATAGCATTAAAATGTAATTTTAAGTTCAGATTAACAGTTTTTTAGAAGAAAATATGCAGAATGGTTTAAAAAAGAAAGGTGAATATAAGTATGAAAGATAGGGCATTTTGAGCATTTAACGAATTTCATGCCCTATATTTTTTTTAGGATTGATTGTATGTTGAAAGTGTTCATCGCTCTACTCTACAATCTCAATGGTAGTACCAATCTTTACCGCGGCCATAATCTCGTCCATTTCGTCATCAGTAACAGCAATACAGCCGTCCGTCCAATCATACTTCTGATTGATAGAGGCTAGATGACCAAAGCCGTTCATCTGTCCATGGATCATAATATCTCCACCCGGACTGACGCCCAATTGCTGAGCACGTGCTTTATCAGCTGCATTCGGATAGCTAATATGAATAGAGCGATGAGCAATAGAATTTTCGTTTTTATAATCTAAGGTATAAGTACCAACTGGTGTACGCTGATCGCCCTCTTGCTGCTTGTGACCGACTGGACTGTCGCCCAATGCAATATGATACGTACGAATCACATCGTCACCACTCAATAATTGCAAACGGCGCTCGGACTTATCAACGAACACTTTATCAATCACCACATCAGCGATAGGTTGATTACTTACCACTTCCAAAGTACTACTGCTACCCGCAGAAGCGCGTGTCATATAATTAAAAGCAATGCTGCTGATAATCGTCACCACCCCAACGCTTATCAAGACAAGTAATGAGCGATAAGTACGATTACGCGATAATGCCATGACAAAAACCCCTCTGATATGAATGATTGCAAATAGCTATCATCGTAATATATCAAAGCTTGTCGCTTGCTAATGTGTAAAGTATATGAAAAATCACACTCGCTTGGTCATTGAATACAGATAATTACACCATACGAATAGCACCATCTAAGCGGATGACTTCGCCATTGAGATAGGCGTTATCGATGATATGGAGGACAAGTTTGGCAAATTCATTTGGCGCGCCCAAACGCTTAGGATAAGGAACGGCTGCCTCTAATTGCTCACGCGCTTTTTCGGGGATACTATCCATCATCGGTGTGGCAAAAATACCAGGCGCAATCGTCATCACTCGAATACCGTGGCGCGTCAACTCACGTGCTAGCGGCAAGGTCAAACCCACCACGCCTGCCTTAGAAGAAGAGTAGCTAGCTTGCCCCACTTGACCATCAAAAGCAGCGATAGAAGCTGTATTGATGATAACACCTTGATCTGCATTTTTATTATCTTGGTGATCGCTGGCTACGCGCTTAGCAATACTGGCTGCGACCAAACGCGCAACGTTAAACGAGCCGATAAGATTGATATTCACACCGCGACTGAATGACTCAAGATCAGCAGGGTTGTTATCACGATCTAGTAATTTTTGTACGACAGCGATACCTGCACAGTTGATTGATCCTTGCAAACCACCGAACGCTTTTTCTGCCAACTCAACAGCCGCTTGCACTTCATCGCCACTGGTGACATCACAACGTACAAAACGTGCCCTATCACCCAACTCAGTGACCAATGACTGTCCAGCTGACTCGTTTAGATCAGCGATGACGATATTGCCGCCTTGAACGACGATAGCACGAGCCACTGACTCCCCAAGACCTGACGCACCACCAGTAACTAAAAAGCTGTGTTTTTCAATTTGCATAATTATTCCTTTAATTAGGGTGTGTATAGAATTCAAATCAGGGGCAACCAGATAAAGACACAAGCAAGCATTACCGCCGCTGCATAGCTATCTTTGAGCTTATCATATCGCGTGGCAATGC
>NZ_RRYV01000188.1 GCF_014861395.1 Psychrobacter sp. FME13
TTTGCAGGAATGGTTTTATCAATGTGCTTTTTATGCCATGATCGTAGGGTCTCAGGCGTGCAACCTATCTTTGGCGCTATGGCTTTGATGGCTGACCAGGTGGATGGGTAGTCGTCTTTAGCTTCAATTAGCATACGGACGGCGCGCTCTTTCATTTCAGGGGTATAGTTTCGTGTTTTCATTGTCGTATTCTCTCAGAAAGTTGAGTCTCCGACAATCTCGGGGCGGTTCATAGAGCCAATAATCCTTTGGTGATTTAACCAATACAAAAACGCCGACAGTAAAGGCACCTTTCACGACCAAATCCAATATAGTGATGTAGCCCATTTTTTCTACACCACGAAAAAACCACTCAGGAAACATGGTTTGACCAGCTAGCATCAAACACATCAATAAATATACTGGTAAGTCTTCTTTAAATTGAGGTACTAGCATAATTGCTGGCACTAAAATACTTAGTGAAAACAGTAATAAGTAAAGTTTTGAAGTTTGCGTTTTACTATAAATAAAACTGAGCTGCTTACGGCTGGCTTTATGTTTTGCAATTTCTCGTGTCGCAGATAAATTAAAACCGTAACTGGTTATTGATTGAAAATATGCAACCAGAGATAACCCTAGTACAATCGCACCATACTGCTGGAGCCCTAACACCTTAATAAGATAAGGCAGAGTAACAAACGGCAAAATAGCATTTACTAGTTTGAGTACTGATAATGAAAAGAAGTTTTTCATTAATCGCCTGATGTCTTCAGCTTGCAGTGCAGTGCGGATTTTACTTATCATATTAAACGACAACTAGCAGCTCAAAGACTTAACGTACCAAGGCATGGCTTTTTCAATTCCTTGAATGATATCGAACTGCGGTGCATAGCCTAATGCGTTCTGAATCTTACTGATATCAGCTTGGCTATGACGTACATCCCCAGCACGGAAGTCACGATACACTGGCGCTTGGCTATAACTCACACCGTTATCGCTTAGGCTTTCTTTTAGTGCATCAAATAATGTATTGAGTGTGGTACGACCACCGACTGCCACGTTGTATACCTGGTTTTTCGCATCACTACTGGCTGTCGCTGCCAAGATATTAGCCTGTACAGCATTTTCAATAAAATTAAAGTCTCGGCTAGTATCACCATCACCGTTCACAAATACCTCATCACCTTGAATCATAGCAGCCGTCCACTTCGGTATTACTGCTGCATAAGCACCATCTGGCGTTTGGCGCTTACCAAAAATATTAAAATAACGTAGGCCAATCGTATTAAAGCCATAAGTGCGAGAAAACACATCAGCATATAACTCATTGACATACTTAGTTACTGCATAAGGCGATAACGGGTTACCAATAGCATCTTCCACTTTGGGTAAAGCAGGGTGGTCACCATAGGTAGAGCTACTGGCCGCATACGTAAAGCTAGATACTTCGGCATCACGAGCAGCGGTCAGCATATTCAAAAACCCTGAGATATTGGTCTCATTAGTCGCGATAGGATCGGCGATAGAGCGTGGCACAGAACCTAGTGCGGCTTGATGCAATACATAGTCCACACCTGTACAGGCCGTTTGGCAGTCTGCTAAATTGCGGATATCACCTTCTATAAAGGTAAAGCCTGCCCACTGCTGAGAGCTTACTAGTGCTTGCACTTCATCTAGGTTATGCTGAAAACCTGTGGCAAAGTTATCTAAGCCCACTACTTTTTGATTGAGTAACAATAGCGTTTCAAGTAAGTTTGAACCGATAAAACCCGCTACTCCAGTAATGAGCCATACTTTTTTATCATTTAATAAAGTTTGCTTGATGTCTTCGTATGCTGTCATTGTTATGACCCTTATTGCTTTTTATATGTTGCTTTTTATGTATTGCTGAATGCTGATAACTTATCAGAAAGGGAAAATGTCTATAAACGAATATCAGTATCTGCATTAGTAAAAACATATTTGAGATCATAAAGAACATGCGACTCTTTACCAAAGCTACGAATCGTCTCTGCACCCATTTTAAGAAACTCTTGATGCGCAACGGCTAGAACAATACCGTCATATTCGTTATCGAGCGGCATCTCTATAGGGTTAACGCCATACTCATGCTGCGCCGATGCTGCATCCACCCAAGGATCATAAACGTCGACTTCGATATTGTACTCTTGTAGCTCATGCACGATATCGATGACTTTCGTATTACGTACATCAGGGCAGTTTTCTTTGAAACTTAGCCCTAGTATCAATACTTTGGCACCCTCTACTTGAATACGTTTCTTTATCATCGTTTTAATGAGCTGTGTGCTGACATATTCGCCCATGCCATCATTCAGACGACGACCAGCCAGTATAATCTCTGGGTTATAACCAATCGCCTGAGCTTTATGCGTCAAATAGTAAAGATCAACGCCGATACAGTGTCCACCTACCAAGCCTGGGCGAAACGGCAAAAAGTTCCATTTGGTACCCGCTGCCGTAAGCACAGCTTCGGTATCAATATTCATCTTATTAAAAATAACGGCCAACTCATTGATTAACGCAATGTTCACATCTCTTTGCGTGTTTTCTATCACTTTTGCCGCTTCTGCTACTTTAATACTTGGCGCTTTATGCGTTCCTGCTGTGATAATAAGGTTATATACCTCATCGACAAAATCGGCAATTTCGGGAGTAGATCCAGCCGTTACTTTTAGAATATTGGTGACTCGGTGCTCTTTATCACCTGGGTTAATACGCTCTGGGCTATAGCCTGCATAAAAACCTTGATTAAAAGTTAAGCCAGATACTTGCTCTAATACGGGAATACAAACTTCTTCGGTAGCACCCGGATAGACCGTAGACTCATAAACCACGATATCGTCTTGCTTCAGAATACCGCCAATCGCGGTTGATGCTTTTATCAATGGCGTTAGATCTGGTTGCTTATAGTCATCAATAGGCGTGGGTACTGTCACAATAAAAAAGTTACAGTCATTAAGATCTGCCATATGAGCGCTATAGCTTAGATGCTTTGCTTCTGATAGCTCATCATCACTCACCTCTAAAGTATGGTCTACACCTGATGTCAGCTCATTTATCCGAGCGGCATTAATATCAAAGCCTATGACAGGTAGTTTCTTACCAAACTCTACAGCCAGTGGTAAGCCAACATACCCTAGACCAATAACAGCTATTTTTATATTATTTATATTTATCATCGTAATTTTAACAAACCTCTTCGATTTATTTAATGTTAGGGATAGATTTCACTATTTTTTTGGAGGCATCATCCTCTCGATAACCTGCTACAAAATGCTTAAATTGAGTTTTCAGCCAAACAATATCTTGCTGTTTTGAGCGTTCTATAAATTCGAACAAAATATTTTCGATATCTTCTAAGGGAAAGCTGTGTTCCATTGCCTGCATGATTAACGGATGAAAGGTTTTTTCAATGTTATCTTCGCCAATGATTAGCTCTTCATACAGTTTTTCACCTGGTCTTAAGCCAGTAAAAATAATTTCAATATCACCATCGGGATTGTCATCATCTTTTAGTTCACAGCCAGTCAGACGAATCATACGTTTAGCAAGATCCACAATTTTTACTGGTGCGCCCATATCTAGCACAAACACCTCACCACCAAACGCCATTGCACCTGCTTGAATCACCAAGCTAGCCGCCTCTGGAATCGTCATAAAATATCGGGTTATTTCGGGATGAGTAATAGTGATCGGACCACCCTGCTCAATCTGTTTGGTAAACAGAGGTACCACAGATCCCGACGACCCCAACACATTGCCAAAACGTACCATGCTAAAACAAGTATGGCTGCTCTGTTGGCTAAGGCCCTGACAGACTAGCTCCGCCAAGCGTTTTGATGCTCCCATGACATTAGTCGGTCGTACAGCTTTATCAGTAGAAATTAAAACAAAGGTATCAACACCAGCTGCCATCGCAGCACATGCACAATGATAAGTACCCTTGGTATTGTTGATTGTGCCCTCAAAAGGATTGGACTCAACAATAGGTACATGCTTGTATGCGGCAGCATGATAAATGGTATTTATATGGTGATTTTTGAATATATCGATTAATTTTTTTTCGTTCACCACGCTTCCGATAATACTGACAATCTCAATATCTTGGTATTCAACATTTTCTTTCTTTTTATTTCTAAGCTCTTGTTCTATGGTGTACAAGGCATATTCAGATTGCTCGTATAACACCAAACACTTAGGTTTGTTTTTAATAATTTGCCGACATAACTCACTACCAATCGAACCACCTGCCCCTGTTACAAGAACACTTTGATTGGTGATGTTTTTTTGTAGCAACTCAGCAACAGGTTCAACGATATCTCGGCCCAGTACGTCCAATATGTCGATAGGTCGTATGTGACTGACCGTCACTCTTTCATCAGCCAGCTCGCGCAAGCTAGGCACGTCGTTTATTTTGACAGAGATATCTGATAACTGATCCATGATTTGTTTTTTACGAGCACGGCCCATAGAAGGCATTGCCAAGATGACCTGTGCCACTTTAAAGGTTTCTATTAATGATATTAATTCGTGTTCAGCATATATTTTTTTACCATGCAAATAAGCACCTGCCAAATGATTATCATCATCGATATATGCCACCACATTGTATTTATAAGAGTGCTTCAAGCTCTCGAATAGCTCTCTACCCGCCTCTCCTGCACCATAAATAATCACATTGTCGCAGCATTCCTTTGTTTTACGCTTTTTATCTGATCTCTGTAGTCGTTTCAAAAAGGTTCGTATTATCAGTCTGCTATTCCACAACCAAATAAAAGATAGAAATAGAAAGATGATAGGTACTGATCGAGGTATCATCGACATTGGGTTTACGTAAATAAGAACTTGATAAACGATAATAAGTAATAGAAACAGCTGTAGTACACGCCCCATTACCGCATCAAAAAACCCCCTAGAAGCCCCTCTATAAAACCCCATAAAATATAAACTGGCGACAGGAATAAATGCATATAACGCCAATGTCATATTGCTGATGTAAGGTGCCACATATCCTTGTCGTAATGCCAATGCCAAAAGTAAGCAAGATATTGATGCAGCATAATCTATGCTAAATAAAATAGAGCATTTGACAAATCTGGGTAATGACAATAAGTATAAAGCGATATATTTCGACCACTGATTCAGCTTATTGGATGACTGATAAGCACTGTTAGACTCTGTTTTTATAAACTTAGATTAACACACCAAGTGCAACGCTAAGTAATGGAATAAAACACCTGGTT
>NZ_RRYV01000189.1 GCF_014861395.1 Psychrobacter sp. FME13
GCATTGCCACGCGATATGATAAGCTCAAAGATAGCTATGCAGCGGCGGTAATGCTTGCTTGTGTCTTTATCTGGTTGCCCCTGATTTGAATTCTATACACACCCTAGTGAGGTGCTCTTCTTTTTTCAATCACTTTCGAAGTTGAGAGTGGGGTTAGATAAGTATTTATATCGCTTTGTAAAACGAATCACCTTTTATAAAGCCATATGAATACAAGCATCACTTATGATTTTGCTTACTTATTGAACGTATCTTTATCGCCCCCTTTAGCAAATAGGAAACCTATCAACGATGGCACATGACCATATCGCAATACGCGGCGCACGCACACACAATCTAAAAAATATCGACCTAGACATTCCACGAGATAAATTTGTGGTGATTACGGGTCTATCAGGCTCTGGTAAATCTTCGCTCGCATTTGACACCTTATATGCCGAAGGGCAACGCCGTTATGTTGAGAGCCTATCTGCTTACGCGCGCCAATTCCTCTCGCAAATGGAAAAACCTGAGGTCGATAGTATCGAGGGTCTGTCCCCTGCGATTGCTATTGAGCAAAAATCGACCAACCACAACCCACGCTCTACGGTCGGCACGATTACCGAGATTTATGATTACTTACGTCTGCTCTATGCACGCATCGGTACGCCATACTGTCCTGAACATGGCGAGCCAATGGTGGCGCAGTCAGTCACCGAAATGGTCGATCAAATTATGGCATTGCCAGCTGATACCAAGCTTATGATATTGGCACCCGTTATTCGTGAGCGTAAAGGTGAGCATACTGTCTTGCTTGAGCAGCTCATCGGTCAAGGTTTTGTACGGGTACGTGTCGACGGTGATGTCTATGATACTGACGAGCTGCCGACGCTGGATAAGAAAAAGAAACATACCATCGAAGTCGTGGTTGACCGTTTTAAAGTCCGTGACGACTTGGGTAACCGTGTCGCTGAAAGTTTGGAAACAGCTCTTCGCTTGGGTCAAGGACTGGTTACCCTACACTTCATGGATGGTAATCCAAAAGAAGGTGGTGATGACAATCAAGTCATGTCGGCTAAGCACTCCTGCCCTGTCTGTGACCGTGCCGTACCAGAGCTTGAGCCGCGCATGTTCAGTTTTAATAATCCATACGGCGCGTGTCCAAGCTGTGATGGCCTTGGCAAACGTCAATACTTCTCTGCTGAGAAGCTGATCACTCATCACGAAAAATCGCTCAATCAAGGCGCGATTAATGGTTGGGACAAACGCCATGCTTACTATTTTGGCTTACTAAGTACAGTCTGTCAGCATTTCGATATTGATATGGATGCCCCATGGCAAGACCTGAGTAAAAAACAGCAAGACCTCATCATGCAAGGTTCTGGTAAAGAGAAACTAACCTTTAACTTTACCGATGAGCGCGGTCGCAAAACCAATAAAACCGTTCCATTTGAAGGAGTGCTTCCGTATTTAGAACGCCGTTATGCCAAGACACAAAGCAACCTCGTTCGTGATGAGCTGGCAAAATACTTGGCAGATACCACTTGTAATGTCTGCGATGGCGCGCGTCTCAATGAAATCTCGCGCAATGTCCGTGTCGATGGACAAACCATCGCAGAAATCGTCAAACTCTCTATCGGTGATGCTGCCGACTATTATAAGACCCTAAAAATCGATGGTCATAAAGGCGAAGTCGCAGAAAAAATCTTTAAAGAGATCAACGAGCGTTTGAATTTCCTAGTAAGTGTTGGCCTAGACTATCTGACACTCGCCCGCTCTGCCGAAACCTTATCAGGCGGTGAAGCGCAGCGTATCAGACTTGCCAGTCAAATTGGTGCTGGTCTCATGGGCGTCATGTATGTACTCGATGAGCCATCTATCGGCCTACATCAACGTGACAATGATCGCCTGCTAAAAACCCTCACGCGCTTGCGTGATTTGGGTAATACCGTACTGGTCGTAGAACACGATGAAGATGCGATTCGCCAAGCGGATCACGTCATCGACATCGGTATCGGTGCGGGTGTGCATGGTGGTCACGTGATTGCACAAGGTACAGTCGATGACATCATGGCAAATAAAGAATCGCTGACTGGGCAATACATGTCTGGTAAGAAAAAAATTGAAATTCCAACCGTTCGTCATACTGCCAAAACCATGGATGTCGAAGTCAAAGGTAAGGCTAAATCCAAAAAAGCCCCGATGACCATCGAGCTAAAAGGCGCCTCAGGCAATAATTTGCATAAGGTGGATTTGACCATACCTGTCGGTGTCATGACTTGTGTGACTGGCGTATCTGGTTCGGGTAAATCGACGCTGATTAACCGCACACTTATGCCGTTGGCGGCGACGCAATTAAATAATGCCTCAACCCTGATCGCCGATAAATTTGAAAGTATTAGCGGTCTTGAGCATTTGGACAAAATGGTCGATATCGATCAAAGCCCAATTGGTCGTACACCGCGCTCAAACCCTGCAACTTATACTGGCGTGTTTACCCCTGTGCGTGAGATGTTCGCACAGACACAAGAAGCGCGTGCTCGTGGCTATAAGCCTGGTCGTTTTAGCTTTAACGTAAAAGGCGGACGCTGTGAAATGTGTCAAGGTGATGGTCTTATCAAAGTTGAGATGCATTTCTTACCAGATATGTATGTGCCCTGCGATAGCTGTGAGGGCAAGCGCTACAACCGTGAGACGTTAGAGATTCACTATAAAGGCAAGAGTATCGCTGAAGTGCTTGACATGACCGTTGAAGATGCCACTGAGTTTTTCTCAGCGATTCCAGCGATTTATCGTCGTCTGCAAGCCTTGATGGATGTTGGTCTAGGCTATATTCGCTTGGGTCAGTCTGCACCAACCTTATCTGGTGGTGAAGCGCAACGGGTTAAACTGGCTCGTGAACTGGCCAAGCGTGATACTGGACAGACGCTCTATATCTTAGATGAGCCAACGACCGGCTTGCACTTCCATGATATCGATAAGTTGCTCACTATTCTGCATGCCCTACGTGATAAAGGTAATACCATCGTGGTCATCGAGCACAACTTAGATGTAATCAAAACGGCAGATTGGGTGATTGATCTCGGCCCTGAAGGCGGTAAAGGTGGTGGTATGATCATCGCCGAAGGCACGCCTGAGCAAGTGGCAGAAGTTAAAGAATCCTATACTGGTGTATTCTTAAAACCGATGCTTGAGCAAGGTATGAAAGAAGTCAGCTAGTTTTATTCTAAATTTATAACGACATCAGAGCTATCCTATCAGGATGGCTTTTTTGTTGAACGAGTGATTAGGCAATGAAGAATACTCTTACTTTTATTTGTCAACTATAGGCGATTCACTATAAAGTAAATACAGCGATACGAATGATATAGTTGAGTTCAAATAATTTCGATATAAGGAAACCGATTGCAAGCGATACATTAGTATGGTTAGCGAGTATGACGATGTAGCGGATTTATATGGATTTGACTATATTTTGCGCAGCCTTTTCCTGTACAAGCACAGCAAGCAAAAAAATGTATCTTTGTATCGCTACACCTCTTTTATGTAGGATTGACTATGACGTACACACATATAACCTATATCCGTAACGCGTATAAATTTATAACCATTTTTTTCAATTAACGACTCGACATAATGATGAGACATGACATGGATCAACACACCAAAGCAAAAGGCAATAACTCAAACTTGATGATTCATTTAGGGCCAGAAGCGCTCATTATTCATAACCGTTATCAAGTCCTCAGTATTGTTAATGATATATTGATTGGTGTTTGGTTTTTGGTAGGGAGTATTATGTTTTTATATCCCTCATGGAAAGAGATCGGAACGTATCTGTTTATTGCTGGTAGCGTGGAGATGTTGATTCGTCCTGTCACACACTTTGCCCACCGCGTGCACCTAAAGAAATATACCACGGTAAATATCGCTACTTCTAATGATACTCTGAGTCTATTTTAAGACGTGGCAGGTAGGATGTGGCAAATCTTGAGAAACGACTTTTAGAGCTTGTTGATACTGAAGAACTTCGGACTATTGCGCTAACTGGTGAATGAATGATCTAGGCCCTGAAGGCGTTAAAAATAGTGGGATGATTATCGTGAAAGGCTACTCTTTATAGGGCGGCCTTTTTATTGAGTGGTATTAAGATATCAATTTTCAAACTATACGGTTCTGTTGCGTTACCTTTCTTAATCTTTATTAAAGATACTTAAAAGTCGAATGTATTAATATTTAAATGCTTCAACATTATGCGTAAACACATACGAGATAGAAACAACTAATTAATAACGATATAGCACGCACGAATTGATGCTCATCACTCTTGTATGACCTCTGAAACTCTTAAGGATCTCTCATGAAAAAACTACTATTTATCGTCTTAGCATCTACTGTTGGCGTTGCTGCCTGTGCATCAAGCGGAACATCAAACGGCACAAGCGATCACCAGCATCAAAGACCAGCTATGTCAGCGGATATGAAACAAGCCATGGACGATTGCGCTAGAAACAATGGTGTGAAAATGACTAAAGATAGTCGCCCAAACAAAAGTGATATGAAGAAAATAGATTCGTGCATGAGTGCAAAAGGCTATGACAAGCCTGCAGGCCAAAGTCGTCACTAATAACTGATGTTTTTTAGATACTCATTGATAAAAGGCCACTCTTTATAGGGTGGTTTTTTTGTTCTAAATTTGACTAAGGCTTAATTCTGTAGTGGTCACACATCTTATCTCTTATACCTTGAAGCATAACGTTCGCTTTAATCGATAGGCTCTATATTAAAAATAATTACATTAGCATGCATACTCTAAATTCTGGGAGTCTGCTGATAAAAGTCCATATATGGTGGTTATTAGTTCGTTTGTTCATTTCGTATTAATACAAATGCTAGCAATCATCGCCTATATTATTGCGAATGCAGCAAGCTATACTTCATTTCCATTTTTCATTCCGTCTATTTTAAATGATGTGTTCATCATTCTAATTAGGCTTTTGGGTTATGGTTTATGGTTTATTTCTTTATAGTTTATTATTAGCTACGTCTGCTTGTATGGCTATCTATCGGATGTCAGGGCTATATGCTACTTTCAAAGCTAAAGATGAGTTAGAATAAAAACCAACAATAGTAATATATTACATAACCACTTATGAATAGCGAAAACCCCCCCTATGGCAGGATAGTTGTCACCCCTAAATAATAATTCCAAAGGGGACAATG
>NZ_RRYV01000018.1 GCF_014861395.1 Psychrobacter sp. FME13
TCAATCAGGCAGCTTAATTCTATTTATTAGGTGTCTTAAGTTTGGGAGGGTTACCGCGCCGCAAGAGACAGAAATCAGCTCATACTTAGTCGTCAGATTGACTCCGACTTGTCAGACAGCGATTTTGATGACTTTGAGCTATAAGCGCTAGACGCTTTATTTTAACGTTTTAACAGTACTGTAGCGCGTGAATGCTAACCTACGCTTTGAGTAGGTTCGTATTAACGCCAATAGGATAAATTATGACGTGGGTAATGACCAGTAAGCAAAAGTTCTATTTGCATGATAATGAAAGTCTGCTCGATGGGCTATTGCGTACTGGGCATGATGTCAATTATCAATGCCGCGAAGGCTATTGTGGCAGTTGCCGCGTTAAATGCATTGCCAGCTCACACAGCATTGATTATCCGTTTGAGCCACTCGCCATGATTGACGAAGACGAAATCCTGCCCTGCTGTTGCCGCGTGCAAGGGGTGATTCATATTAACCATGAGCCAATCGTAAAGTAGGGCGTGTTTGATATTCACAACCTTATCTATCTACAACCAAAAAAGCGCGCTATCTCAAACGATAGCGCGCTTTTTTGAGTATTACTCTATACCTTGTCTATTCTAAAAACATGCTGCTATTGAGGAGCACCGTTGTTTTCAAACAACTTCAGCAGCTCTTCACGCATACGGTCACGCTCTGCTTCTGACATCATTGGTGCGTTTGGCTGTTCCTGTTGTAAATAAGGTTGTCCCAGACTCTCACCTTCTGCCACCACAGGTAGCTCAAGCGTCTCTTGTTCTGGACGTTGCTCTAGCTTAATCGTGACCTGTTTGTTACTACCATCACGCAGTACCTGAACATTAAGTGCCGTATCAGGCGACTTTCGAGCCACATATTGAATGAGCGTATTGGCATCAGTCATCTCAATTCCATCAATGGTCAAAATCACATCACCAACTTTAAGACCACTTTTGGCCGCTGGACCTTGAGCGATGACATTCAGGACTTCTACACCTGTTGATGTCTCTAACTGAGTCGGATCACGAAGCTGCGACTGCACCTCAATACCCAACCAACCTCGACTCACCTTGCCATCTTTAATTAAGGCATTCATGACCTGCTCTACGATAGAGGTAGGAATGGCAAAACCGATACCTAGAGAGCCACCAGACTGTGAGAAAATTACGGTATTGATACCGACTAGCTCACCATGAGCATCAACCAATGCTCCGCCCGAATTACCGGGGTTGATAGCAGCATCAGTCTGAATAAAGTCTTCAAACTTATTCACCCCTAGTCCAGTACGACCAGTCGCTGAGATAATACCTTGGGTCACCGTCTGCCCCACACCGAATGGATTACCAATAGCAAGTGCCAAATCACCGACACGAATGGGGTCTTCGCGGAATCCTAACGGTGTCAGCCCATCTAGATCAACTTTAATAACCGCCAAATCACTGTCTGGATCGGTTCCAACGATTCTAGCGCGACTTTTACGACCATCGGTGAAAGCAACGGTAATCTCATCTGCTTTTTCGATGACATGGGCATTAGTCACGATATAGCCATCTTCTGATACAATCACACCTGAGCCCAAATTGGTATTGCCTTGCTCTTGTGAAGGACCACTATGGAACTCAAAAAAACGGCGCAACACTGGATCATTCATATAAGGATGCTCGGCTACCGTTTGCGTGGTATAGATATTGACCACCGACTGTGATGCACGGGCCACTGCATCATGATAAGAAGAAATCGGAGCTGGCGTATCCGAAACGGGTTCTGATGCTTGTTGTTCAGTTGGTGTACTTCTCGGTGGCTCCCACGTCGCCTCTGACGTTGTTTTCATACTCGTGAACAACCAGATAAATGCTGCTAAAACCAGCAACAATAAAACCCAAGGTAACCACCTTAATAGAGATGCTTTATTTTTGGTGCTTCGGGATGACGACATATAAAACCTCTATAAATTTTATGCAAACAGACGATAATAGATAAAGAGAGACCATTGCCCTGAGAGCCTAGTCAATCAAGCCAGCTCATACACACAAATTATAACCGCCAACAATACCAAATAGTAACGTATCGTGTACCATTTCAGTTAGTCAGTTTGTCTACTCTTTTACACCACCATGTTAAAATGGTCATTATACAAAACTATTGATGAGTTGCAATTGTTCAAACAACTGCAACAATGATAAGGGCTCACTATGACAGCTATCGACACTTCAACACCAACATCCAATACGTCCATTACAGCAGAAGCACTGACACAGTTTTGCAATGATTACTTATCAGCCCATGCATTCAAAGATTATGCGCCTAATGGCTTGCAAGTAGATGGTGGACAGTCTATTAAGCGTATCGTCACTGGTGTGACTGCCTGTGAAGCCTTGATTGATGCGGCCATTGCAGAGAATGCCGATGCTATTATGGTACATCATGGGTATTTTTGGAAAGGTGAACCTGCTACGATCACTGGTATGAAAGGTCGACGCATTCGAAAATTGATGCAACATGGCATTTCTATGATTGGTTATCACCTACCGCTTGACGCACACCCTATCATCGGCAACAATGCCAAGTTGTCTGAAGCGTTGCAGCTGACTGTCACTGGTGCGCTTTATCCCAATGAGTCACATCCAGTTGGCAATATTACTACTTGCACGCCCCAAAGCACTGGCGATCTCATTGCAAAAATCACTCAAGCATTGGGTCGCTCGCCGTTACATATCGCAGCTGATTATCATGCAGACTCTTCTACTAAGACCAGTAATAGGTTAATAGAACGGATAGGTATCTGTACTGGTGGCGCCCAAGACATGATTGAACAAGCGGCATTGATGGGCTGCGATGCCTTTATCTCTGGTGAGATATCAGAGCGCACCACACATATCGCACGTGAGCTTGGGATTGATTATTTTGCCTGTGGTCATCACGCGACAGAACGTGGTGGTATTCAAGCATTGGGACATATCATATCTCAAGAATTTGATGTGCCTGTGACCTTTATTGATATTGATAACCCTGCATAACATCGCAGTCATGACAGCTTGCTTGACATTAAGCTTTTTAAGTTAAGACCAAAAACAATAATGATTATTATTCTTACAATCAACGACTTATCGGTATTTTTATGCTAATAAATGCACCAAAAAAGAGCCGTATTTTGATTATCTGTCGTTTGATTGTTAAGTTTTCTCGCTATTTCCTTAACCACACTTGAATAATCTAGAAAATATCTTCATATTACTACCCGAGCAAAGAGCGTCTTGTCATGAGGCGTCCCATTTACTATAGCTTCCGGTTATGGCGCTTAAATGAGGTAAGTCTTTACAACTTCGCTACTTATTACGGTCAACGAAGCAGTGAATGACTGACCAAAGAGTACATTATGTTTTCACAATGTCTAGGGTCTATTGAACATTGTATTTTAGTTGCATAATGTCTCTTTATTTTAGTGTCGCAACAAGAGCTTAGTGATATCTGATTGATGGTCTGTGTTAATAGGTATTCTATTGACTATCGATTAGGTTAATTCGCTGACCCTTGTTGCTGAACAAAAAATATAGATACCGTTCACTCTGCCACTTATTATTTTAAGAGTAGATGGTCTACCTATATTGGCGTAGAGAAATCAGACGTATAGATTCCTGATTCACTTCTATGCTTTGTTTCAATAGCTTATTTCATGACCTATAGTTGAGGCAGTTTGGAGCTGCTTTGGCTATATGTTTAATACCCTACTGTTTTGCTGTTAGCCTTATCTAAACACCCATGAAGGAATCATACGATTTACGTCCTTTGCGGTGTTTTATATGCGTTTATATTTTTAGAAATTGACGCAAACAGATAACGGACTGGTTCAAAAGCAATGACAATGATGCAAATAACGTATCTAAAGTTCGACAGTAGCATTAAACAAGCAATATCGTACTTATATAATTAAAAAGTATGACATTGTCTAAATATGATTTCGGTGCTTGCGCCTCTATTAGCAAGCATTTGCTTCATGTTTTTGGGTAAGTAGGACGGCTAAAATTAGGAGACATCCATGCAGCGTATTACTTATCGTGTAAAAGTATCTGCGCAAGGGGCCAAACGCCGTATTTCTTATTTACTGCGTCCATCTAAACGCCTGCTGAACACTGAAAGTAACATCGTTTCATCCGTTACCCCTACCATATCTACCCGCTTGGCCAGAACCAAAAAGTTGGCACAAGTCTCTAGTATCGCCCTTCTCTCACTACCTGCTGAGAGTTTAACGATAATGCGTGCACCTGTACCAGCCTATGACCATGTCATGTTGGAGCGCACATTAACAGTCGCTGCTGTACCAGGCGACAGTACCTACTTTGCCACTGATGGCTTTCAACATGGTTTTGGCTTTGATTTGGTGCGTAGCTATGCCGATGAGCTAGGTGTAAATGTCAATCTAAAGGCCTATGCTAGTGAGGAAGCGGCACTAAAAGCCTTACGATCAGGAGCTGCGGATATGGCATTAACAACAGCCAGTACTCAGCTAAAGAGCAAATATAATTTATCTTCTGTCAATGTCAGTTGTGGCTACGATGCTAGCCTGACTAAGAATGGCTTGCATCCAAAGGTCAGTTGGACATTCAACTCATCAACCGACCCATTGTCAGAAAAAGCCAGTTACTTCTTGTGTGATAGCGTTAAACTACAAAACACACAAAAGCTGGCAGCTTTTTATAACCAAAACTTGCTAAAAGATGCCTATAGTCAGGATCATTTCAAAAAAACCCTGACAGAAAAGCTGCCCGACTACCAGTCTTCTTTTGAAGAACAAGCACGTAACTACAATCATGATTGGGAATTATTGGTTGCCATGGGCTATCAAGAGTCACACCTTGATGCCAATGCTGTCTCACCAACAGGTGTACGTGGTCTAATGATGCTGACCAATAACACTGCCAAAGCAATGGGCGTGTCGGATCGCGTTGATCCTTATCAAAGTATCGGTGGCGGTGCGCGTTATTTAGAGCAGATGAAAGATGAGTTTTCTGATGTACCAAAATCTGACCGGATTTGGTTTGCACTAGCAGGTTATAACATGGGCCCCAATGCCATCAAAAGCATTCAGCGCAAGCTAAGAGCCGAAGAAATTGATGATAAAAGTTGGGCTAACGTTTATGCATATCTGGCCGAAAACAGAGCGTCTAATAGCCGCTATGGTCAAGCGATGCATTATGTGAGTAACATCAGAAGTTATCTAGAGACTATTAAAACTCAAACGGTCTAATCATAATAAATTTGAGTGAGAACCTGTCATTAATTCGTATATAGTCAAAGTACTTTTAAATCGCTACAGTGCTGCTGGGATAAGTTTTTCGCAGCCTCTATGAATACAGCAAGCAAGTAAAATTTATACCAGTAGCACCATAATACAATCGTATCGGTTTTATGTTTCTTTGACTATATTAAGACACTTGGTAGGCTTAAAAATAAAAAATCTGCTCTTATAAAGAGCAGATTTTTTTTGCAGTTCTCACAAGATTGATCATTACTATCATCGCAAATCTATTCTCAACGATTCGGCACTGTCAGACGCTGACCACGCTGTAGCATAGTATCTGCAGCAATATCATTCATATCGGCCAACTCTTTGGTGGATACATCATATTTACGTGCTAAGCCAATCAAACTGTCTCCTGACTTAACCGTATAGCTAACCGTCATTTTTGGCACTTTCAATGTTTGCCCACGTTGCAGCTGTGCATTAGTTGCCAAGCCATTGGTTGCTGCTAGGTCTGCTACTGAGACCCCAAATTTACGTGCTAAGGCAATCAAACCATCACCCGATTTGACGGTATAATTTTCGGTATTACTCAGCTTCTGACCATTACTACTCGTGGTATTATTATTGCTGCTACTAGTAGCACTGCTTTTACTAGCAGTCACACTACCACTGGCAGGAATGGTAATCGTACGACCAAGTATCAGGTTAGAGTTGGTTTGTAGGTTGTTCGCTGATGCCAAATCACTCAAACCAATATTATAACGTTTGGCCACACCCGTTAAGGTATCACCAGATTTGACTTTATAGCTGACTGACTTATCATTCAGCTGACGATCTACAAGCTCTTTGGAAGCTGGTACTTTAATAGTTTGACCACGCTGCAACCGAGCGTTGGCATCAAAGCTACTATTCACCGCAGCAAGCTCTGTTGCAGTAATACCAAGACTATTAGCAATACCAATCAAAGTCTCGCCCGATTTCACTTTATAGTTAGTCGTCGCGACTGAACTTGCGCTGCTTTGGTTATTAGAGCTACTGGTAGTGTTTGTCGTAGCTTTAAAGTCAACGCTCTCAGGTACTTTAAGTGTCTGACCAACATACAGAGTATCTGTCGTACTGATACCATTAAGACTGGCTAACGTAGTGGTTGGTATATTGAACTGACGCGCAAGGGCAATCAAACCATCACCCGATTTTACTGTATAGTTTTTAGTGGCTGTACTTGATTGAGTGGTTTTAGTAGAAGGCTCAGCAGGTGTCGTCGCTACTGATTCCTTGACATTACTACTCGCACTGCTCAGCGGCTCAATGGTTTTAGCATTGTATAAATACAAAGTACTACCCGATAATAGATTGGCATTGGCATCTATTTGGTTCCATTCTGCGATATCTCGCCAGCTCACACCAGCACGGCTAGCAATATTAGATAACGTGTCACCACTCTTGACTGTATAGGTTGTACGTGTGCCTTCTGGTTTTGGTTTACTAACTGGCGTCTGGGCAAAACTTAGCTTCTTCTCTTCACCACGAGCTTCTAGAACAGACTGCTGTGTTTGTACAGCGGATAGATTGATATTGCCATCTGCATTAATCACATCAGTTTCAGATGAGTTACTACGAATTTGATTGGCAATAAAGTCACGCTCTGCTTTGCTTAGTGGTGGCTCTTGTACAATAGTATTGTTTGGTGTGATCTGTGCCGAAGTGGTTGGTAGGCTATTACTACTTTTGAGCTCAGCATTGATTTTATTGGTCTCTTCAGTCGTCAATGGAGGCTCAGACGACGCTGAGCTATTGCCATATGAAGAACTGCTGGTCGATGGTGAGATATAACTCGTTGTCTGCTGAGGTACGCTGGCACTTGCAGCATAATCAGCCAATTCATTACCAGTAGATGGTAATGAAGAAACAGAATATGGCTTGTTATTATAACTTGGTGTGGTTTCTGTCGTGCTTGGCGTTGCTGCTGCAAGCACATTACCTGTGCCATTACCTCTCAATTCACTTAATTTCGCATCAACATTCAGACTCACATCATTAGGGATGATAATGCGCTGCGGGCCTGAAGTGTCCACTCTTCCAGATGTTAGCGCTGTATTTAATCTTTCTAACTCATCATAACTCACACCTGTCAATTGCGCTACTTCAGACAAGCTAACGCCATAATTAACCGGCACACTACGGAAATGCTGACGGTTGGCAATAGCGGGTAGATAAACACCATACTGTTCAGGATCGGCAACGATCTCAGCAACGGCCAAGAAGCGTGGTACATAGTTCATCGTTTCAGTAGGTAGTCTGAGCGACCAGTAATCGGTCGGTAATCCTTGAGCTTCATTCGCCTCAATAGCCTTTTGTACGCGGCCAGGACCTGCATTATAAGCAGCTAATGCCAACTCCCAACTGCCGAACTGATTGTGTAATGCAGTCAAGAAATCATAAGCTGCACGCGTTGATTCAATCACATCACGGCGACCATCGTAGGTACTGCTTTGATTCAAGCCATAAATACGACCAGTACTTGGGATAAACTGCCATAAACCTGCGGCGGCGGCGCTACTAGTACCACTTGGATCATACGAACTCTCAATCACGGGTAACAAAGCGAGCTCTGTCGGAATATTGCGACGCTCAGCCTCTCGTACGGTATGATAAATATAGCGACTGGCACGTGCCGTCAAACGATTAAGATAATCCTGTCTACTGGTAAACCAGCTCTTTTGTCCTTCAATACGCTGATTATAGATAGGTTGACCACCATTCATGCGATAACCAGCACGTAGGCGATTCCATAAATCACCATATTGTTGAATAGCAAGCTTATTACCTTCTACCATAGTCATATCAGTGGCTTCTAATAAGTCAGCCAATTCATCCAAACTTTCTGCATCCAAAAATTCGGTCGAATAATCATCACTCGTCGCACTAGATTGATTGGTAGCAGGTTTAGTAATGACAGACGAGCTATTGGTTGTACCATTATTTGTTACTGTTGACGTACTGCTACAAGCACTAATCAGTAACGTTGATACGGCAAGCGTCAATGGTAACGCGATAAATGAACGAGAGGTTGATGGTACAGTAGACATGATATTGAAAGTTTCCTAACGACAAGAAGTGATGAGATAGAATTGTTTGATAGTATAGTATGCAATATAGCGTAAAGACCAGCTAATATAAAAAGATAATAGTCATAAGTTGAGTTTAGTCGTGTCCAAATTTCTCAACTAAAATAACTGACCAATCACTCATTAAGACGTCCACATTATCAGCCATCATTGAATATCAATAAATGATGACGGTCATTTTGAGTATATTTATTGAATATCGATATATTTTCAGTGGCTTTTTCAGTGCCTTGATTTTCAATGGCTAAATCATTCACACAATCGTAAAGCAGGGCTCAACTGCTAGGGTGTGTCCTCATTTTGAAAACACAGCCTAATGACTAGTCTAGTTAATCGTAATCTGTGATACCGCACGTAGCAGTACCGCGTTACCAGTTGATAACGTTAATGTCACTCTTGATGTGGTGACAAAAGAGACTGTTCGACCATCCTTTACCCAGCTCTCATTGGTTGTTACATTTGCTTTGGCTTTATCACCTGTAATGACAATATTATCTACAGAGATGTCATAGCGATAATTAGAAGTGTCATTCCAACTGTCTTGTAACAATTTCAAATAGGCATCTTTATCCAAGC
Organism: Psychrobacter sp. FME13; assembly: GCF_014861395.1. Taxonomy (GTDB): domain Bacteria; phylum Pseudomonadota; class Gammaproteobacteria; order Pseudomonadales; family Moraxellaceae; genus Psychrobacter. The sequence goes on from NZ_RRYV01000018.1 coordinate 8,956, forward strand.
TGGTAGACTTACCCTTTCTAGACAATGAAATCAGCGCATCATCAGAGACGAGACGAGACACCTGAGTGACGTTTTGGCTGTTCGCTGATGACTTCATCGCTGATGCATAGTTCTGTACCAAAGCTTCGGTCATGGTCGCCGCCTGCGCACTGATGCTCACAGAACTTGCGACAGCAACTACAGCGGCCACACTGGTACTTTTCATCAATAGCACCAAAAGCCTCTTTCCCCATAATCGTTTCATGATAATCCTTAGCGATACTATTTCGTTGTTGTCGTATATCGATGCTTAACCTGTTTCTATCATTTCATTAAACACATGCATATTTATATAAAAAACAAACTAAGCGAGCTCTATTGCTCACACGCTTACCTTTAATAAGATACATGTAACTGTTTTTACAACAACCATTTTTTACAACAATCATTGTCATTACTGCATATATCCCTACTATTTTTTCAGTAGTAGCGACAGCGTTGTTACACCATAGGATGAGCCTATCATTCAAATCTCACAGCTATGTGACACCCTGTGTAATTATTGCGAATACTCGATAGGCTATGTTTACTAGCGAGCAGCTTAACATTAACCACAACCCATCTAAATAAGATCCAAACAGCTAGATACAATTAAGCTTCATTCTATGTTCTCATTTTTATCAGCATTTTTAAAATAGAAACACACTCTAGTCCATTCTACAACTTACTGTCTGAACTATTGTTTTCATCTTGTTCATCATCACTGAGCTTCATACCCAAACGCTCTACTCGTCTGTCCATCATTTGTCGTGCCAATGCCTGCATGTCTTCGACGCGATCTATTTCATCCACAATCTCTAAACCCAGTAATGTCTCGAACACATCTTCTAAAGTAACCAAGCCTTTGACTTCACCATACTCACCGACTGTAATCGCAATATGTACACGATTTTTGAGCATCAATTCTAATAAGTCAAATAGTTTCATTTTTGAAAATACAAAAGTAATATCACGCTTAAACTGGGTCAATGGCTTATCTACAGCATGATTCACTTTCGCCAATAACATATCTGTTTTTAATACAAAACCAGTGATATTATCCAAGTCACCATCATAAATAGGTAACCGTGAAAACGTTAGCTTTGGACGATCAACCAACAACTCAGCGACAGTTTTATTTTCTTCAAATGCAAGCATCACCGAACGTGGTGTCATGATATCTTCGACTTTAATAGCACCAAATGCTAGTAAATTACGGATAATTCGCGACTCTAAAGGATCAATTTGTCCTGATTCTTCACCAATACTGGCAAGAGCTGCAAACTCACGGCGACTGAACGCTTGTGGTTCTTTGCCGCGTACCAGTAGTTTTGTCAAACGTTCTGAGATCCAAATAAGTGGGTACAACAATAAGATAATGCCACGGACGAAATAGGCAACGATGCCGCTTAACTGACGCCAATAAACCGTACCAAGCGTTTTTGGAATAATCTCAGATAAAAATAAAATCGCCAATGTCATAATGGCAGAAAACAGACCAAACCAAGCACTACCAAAGACGATCGTCGCCTGTGCACCTGCACCGATAGAACCCAGTGTATGGGCCACTGTATTCAATGTCAAAATAGCTGCCAATGACTGGTCGATATTATCAACCTTTAACTGTCTTAGCATATTTGCTTTTTTAGGATTATTTTCTTGAACGTCAGCAATATAAGACGGTGTCATACTGAGTAATGAAGATTCAGCTAAGGAACAGACAAATGAGATACCAATAGCAATAACCACAAAAAATATCAATAGTAAGATATTAAAGGCTGTCGGCTCTGCTGATGCCTCAGCTGCAAAAGCAGGATATGGCAATAGCATCATGAGTATGGCCATCAGTACCGATAATCCAAATACTGACTGAGTACGACCAATACGCCTTAAATAGCGTGTCGGAGGAGGTTCTGCAGATTCGTCTTTGCGACAAGCGCGTGGACGACATAAATGAGGTGCAAACATAAAAGTGGTGAACAAATTGGGTAACCTAAACAGAAAAGAGGAAAAGGAATAATAATATTTATTATATCCCAATAAACAGTGGGCTGAATGCAGCCAAATATTGCCATTTGATAGTAGCATTGATGCTAAGTTTTCACAATAAGTCACTATTTTTAAGTCTTTATTTTTTGATACCTTTTATTACGCTACTATGACCTCATATTGACTAGACTAGGTTCAACACATCCTAAACCACAAATGGCAATAGTACCTAGCGAGGTCCTACCTACCTTAAGAAAAACACACTCAGCTTATGATTAACAGTTACCAAGTCTGGGATTTTTTGTTACTATGCGTCTAATTTTATTTTTATCTATAATTTTATTGAGAGAGATATGGAACAGTTCGGTCAACTTTTATTACCAATCGCATTTTTTGCCATTTTTTACTTCTTGGTGATTCGTCCACAATCTAAACGTACTAAAGAGCATCGTGCGATGGTCAATGCGTTGACTGTTGGCAGCGAAATTATTTTTGCGGGCGGTTTAATGGGTCGTATCAAAGCCTTAGAAGGTGATTATGCGGTTGTTAGCTTAAATAACAATACTGATATCAAAGTACAGCGTGCATCTGTTATTTCAGTATTGCCTGCTGGCACTATCGAAAGCGTTTAATCGTTTTTTCTTAATGATTGTTTGATGGTCATATCATCAATAAATGTGATGTAATGACTAAAAAATGACCGTATATTATTTACGGTCATTTTTCGCTATAAAGTAGTGAGGCAAAGCAGTTTTATAAACTTATAAATAGTCTTTATTTGCTCTTTTGGGTTTGCTGTTCTTATGCATTTTTATCAAGGATACTTCCGATAATTACATAAAAACATTTCTGTATTATTTGCTTTACTATCACCGCGGATGATCGCAATGGCACATGATGTTTGCTACTAAATACAGCATTAAATCATTGCGTTCGCTAACTTCCCATCTGCTAACTTGTGGCCTACGTTGCCAGTCGTTTATCAACTTAAAGAAGTGATTATGCAATATCCCGCTTGGAAATACCTAATTATTGCCGTCGTACTAATGGTTTGCGGCCTATATGCTGCTCCTAACCTCTACCCTGACGAACCTGCTGTGCAGATTACTAGTGCAGCAGCAGGTACACAGCTGTCTGAAGAGATACTAACACAGTCGCAAACCTTGCTCGAAGAAGCGGGTTTAAATACCCACGATGGTACGTTTGAGGGCAACAGTGCGCTGGTGCGTCTTGACAACTCTGTTGATCAAGTAAAAGCCCGAGATGTACTGCGTCAGAACTTAGGTGAGAACTATGTAGTCGCACTTAACCTAGCACAGACAACACCTCAGTGGCTACGTGATATCGGTGCAAAACCGATGAAACTTGGTCTCGATTTACGTGGCGGTGTACGTTTTGTACTAGAAGTCGATATGGACAAAGCGCTCGAACAGCGTTTAACTGGTGCGAGTAGCGACATGAGGCGCGAGCTGCGTGCTGAAAAAGTTGCGGTCAAAGGCATTAAGACCGAAGGTCAAAGCGTGGTAATACATTTCGCTGATACAGATACTCGCAACCGTGCACAAAACGTTTTACAAGGGTCGATGGGCACCACGTTTAGCTTGCAGTCTTCTATTGACAGTCAAGGTCCGACATTAATCTTAGCGTATAATGATGCGACATTAGACGAGATAAACAGCTATGCGGTCAATCAAAACTTGACGACGCTACGCAACCGTATTGCTGAGCTTGGCGTTACTGAAGCTTTGGTACAATCTCAAGGCGCTAACCGCATCGTCGTAGAATTGCCAGGGGTACAGGACACTGCCGAAGCAAAACGTGTTCTTGGACGTACAGCAAACCTTGAATTCCGTATGGTCGCTGACGATGCTGACAACTATACAGGCGGTATTCCACCAGCTGGTACTGAGGCATTCCCATTTGAAACGTTAGATGGCCCTCCTGTATTACTCGAACGTCAGGCGATTGTCGCTGGTGACAAAGTCACCAATGCACAAACAGGTATTGATGAAAGTGGATCTCCTGAAGTCAGCATCACCTTAGATAGTGCTGGTGGTAAGCTGATGCAGAACGCTACACGTACCGCTGTAGGTAAACAGATGGCGGTACTGTTTATCGAAAACAAGCAAAGAATTACGTACGAAGAAGACCCAGAGACTGGCGAGACTACAGAAGTCAGAACGCCTTATGCTGAGACTAAAATAATTAACCGTGCCAACATTCAAGCAGTCCTAGGCTCATCTTTCCGTATTACTGGATTAGACAGTAGTGCTGAAGCCGCTGAGCTTGCTTTATTGCTACGTTCAGGTGCGCTTGCTGCACCTATGTACTTTGTAGAAGAGCGCACTATTGGCCCATCACTGGGTCAAGACAATATTGAAAAAGGCTTATTTTCTACGCAAGTCGGCTACTTGCTAGTCTTTGCGTTTATGATTGTCTTCTATCGTCTGTTTGGTGTCATCGCTAATATAGCGTTGGCAGTGAACGTTATTATCATTATCTCTGTTATGTCTATTTTAGGCTCATCACTTACCCTACCCGGCATTGCTGGTATTGTCTTGACCATCGGTATGGCAGTTGATGCAAACGTACTGATCTTCGAACGAATACGTGAAGAGATTGCAAACGGGGTACGACCGAAGTCAGCAATCGTGGCAGGTTTTGACCGTGCTTTTAGTAGTATTTTCGATGCCAACATCACCACTTTACTGGTTGCATTTATCTTATTTGCGATTGGTACTGGTCCGATTAAAGGCTTTGCGGTTACGCTAGCTATTGGTATTGTCAGCTCGCTGTTTACAGCCATTTTAGTAACACGCGCGCTGGTACAAATTGCTTACGGTAAACGTAAATCTATCAAACGTTTGAGCATCGGTTAGGAGAATACTATGGCGATCGATAAGAATAACCCTTTAGAACAACAGAACAATCCAGATCGAAATGGTTCAGGCGGCTCAAATAGTGATGCAAATAGCACAAACACGCGCCGCCGCAAAAAACCACGCCGTGATGGCAAGGGAAGCAATACAAAGACCAATAACCCTACCACAGCGGCATCGAGTAAAAGTAAAACTCGTCGCAGTGGTAAAAAAGGCACTGATAAAGACAGCCAAGCATTGGCTAACACTCAGGCCACGGTTTCTAACTTAGAAACCAATGATGCTGAAGATGATGCGGCCGCACAAGCTGAAGGCGGTATCAAAGCCATTGGCAACCAACGCATTATTCCTTTTATGAAGATAGAAAAACCTATGGCGCTTCTGTCTTTATTGATGGTCATTGGTAGTATTATTGCTATCGCCGTAAATGGGTTGAACTTAGGGCTTGATTTCACTGGTGGTGTCTCTGCAGATGTGCGTTATGAGCAATCTGTTGAGCAGGTTGACGTGGTTAATGCCCTAGCTGACAATGGTTTTGATGATGCCGTCGTACAGTATCTAGGGACATCTCAAGAGCTACTAATACGCTTACCGCCTCAGTCAGACAGTGTGGATGGACTCAACGATAGCCTTGATAACGCATTAGCACTGCCTAATAACAATGCTGAAATTAGCAATATTAATATTATTGGTAGCCAAGTGGGTAACGAAGTCTATTTAAACTCCGTTATGTCATTAGCATTAGCATTGGCCTGTATGCTTGGCTATGTTGCCCTACGTTTCCAATTCAAACTATCACTTGGTGCAGTGCTATCGCTATTTCATGATGCGATTGTCACCATCGGTGTATTTGCTTTGTTTGGCTTTCCATTCGACTTAACTGTTTTAGCTGCTATTTTGGCATTGATTGGTTACTCATTGAACGACACGATTGTGGTCTATGATCGTATCCGCGAAAACTTCCGCCGTGTTCGTGGCATTACGCCAGAACAGACGATCGATTTGTCATTGACCGAAACCTTGCGCCGTACGATTATGACCATCTCAACGGTCTTGTTAGTCGTATTAGCCATGCTGTTCTTAGGCGGTGATGGTCTATACTGGTTCTCAGTTGCACTCTTCATTGGTCTACTTGCTGGTACTTACTCATCCACTTATATCGCAAGTTCAATTCCTTTGCGTATGGGTCTATCGCGTGATGACTTTATCGTAAAAGTAAAACCAGAGTTTGAAGAAGAAATCGTCACTTTTGATGATCCAAAAATGTTTGAATAAGACAGGATTTCATATCATTCAATCATACGAGTAGCTGACTAAAGTGTTAGAACAAATGTAAAATTCGTTATAAATAATAGTAATAACGTTTGAATAGAAGCACCTGACTCATCAATAGTGAGTCTAGGTGCTTTTATCTTTGTAGTGGTATTTGCTCTAAAAAACACATTACCTTATCCTCAATATTTTGTACTTTTAGTATAAACGAGCCAAAAATGACGATGACGCCATCTAACCCTTTGTCCTCCATAGATACCCGCTATAGGCATATTATTGCTATTGCACTGCCTGTATTACTGGCCAATCTGGCCATGCCATTACAGAGCGTTATTGATACCGCGATCGTCGGCAATATGAATGATACGGCAAAGCTTGCTGGTATGGGTTTGGCGATACAATTACTGTCTTTATTGCTTGTCAGTTTTAACTTTTTACAGTACGCCTCATCTGGACTATCAGCACAAGCCTTAGGGCAGATGGCAAGTCTTCCTGATAATTCTAATAGGAATATAACAGCGAATTTAAGCCCATCCCCCCTACTGTCGATCTTACAACGTGCTTTATTGCTGGCATTTATTATCGGGGTTGTTTTACTGTTGGCAAAACCTTGGTTGATTGATTTTGGCTTACAGGCTTTGTCAGCCAACCCAGACAGCGGCAGTGCTGCACACTCTTATTTGGATGTAAGGTTTTGGGGCGTTATCGCTGAGTTGATGAACTTTGCTTTTATAGGGTGGTTTGCTGGTCAAGGTAAAACACGCTATATGCTCTACCAACAAGGATTTATCGCCGTACTTAATATTGTTCTGACGTTGTTTTTTGTTTTTACGATGCAGATGGGTTTGGCGGGTGTGGCTTTGGGCACCACTATTGCTTTTTGGTGTGGTGTAATATTGGCACTAGCGTTAAGTCGTCAGCATTTGCGAATATCTTGGCAGGCTATGTTTGTTACAGACTATCGGTATTTCACAAAAGATAAAATGCTTAGGCTATTTTCATTAAATAAAGATATTTTTATTCGCACCTTAATCCTAACTTTGAGCCTTGCTTGGATTACTCGATTATCTGCACAAAGTGGTGATGTCATACTAGCCGCCAATGCTATTTTACTTCAAGTATTGAGTATTTCAGCCTTTGCTCTCGATGGTGTGGCTGTCTCTGCCGAGACACTAAGTGGCCAAGCAGCTGGTCGACGTGATTGGACGGGTTTTCGTACTATCGTCAAGCGCACAGGTATTGTTAGCTATGGTCTTGCCCTTACGTTGAGCGCGATATGGTGGCTAGTCATGCCCTTTTACTTGCAGTTTATGACCAATATTGATTCTGTCTTTACATTGGCTTATGAGTATCATATTTATGCTGTATTGCTACCTCTCGTCGGCGTTGGCGCTTATTGGTTAGATGGTATATTTTTTGGTTTAACAGCAGGCAATGTCATTCGTAATGCCGCATTGATACTAGCAACTATTTTCTTCCCACTGAGTGAGCTGCTTTATCAACAGTGGGATATTACAGGTATTTGGCTAAGCATTTGGGCTCTATTACTCCTCAGACTGGCCATTTTAGGGATTTTTTTATACCGTGCTCATCAAAGTGGCAGCTATGAAAAACTACAACCAGAGAGTTAAGCTTGTCTTTCACTGAAGACTACCTCTTATAAATAGCTGTCTCTTATAAAGACAAATTAGATTACCTACCTTTTCTATAAATTACTTTTAGGATCTGATGTGACAACTCATTCAGACGAATTGCTTAACACATATAAAACCAACTATGACTGGGTTGAAGGGTTTAAAAAAAGCTTGCCTGTCGCAATGGGTTACTTACCTGCGGGTATTGCTTTTGGAGTACTGGCTCAAGTGGCTGGCATTCCTATATGGGCAACGATTATGCTCAGTATCGTATTATATGCTGGTGCAGCTCAATATGCATGTTTGCCTATGCTAAGTGCTGGATTACCAATTGGCAATATCGCAACCAATATCGCCGCGATCAATTTACGCCACGTATTTTATGGTATGCCATTATTACAATACCTGCCCAAAAACAAACTGGCCAAAACCTATTGCTTATTTGCACTAACTGATGAGACGTTTTCAGTGATGACGAGCTTACCTAAAGCCGTACGTCCGTCTTTAATACTGCCAATCAGTCTCTTTAACCAAAGCTGGTGGGTTTTAGCAGGTGCTATCGGTGTTATGATTGGTAGCACTCTCAGCGACTTGGTACCTCACTTGGATTTTGCTTTGGTTTGTTTGTTTGCTATTTTGGCCTATGAACAATTTCAAAGCATCAAACGCTACTTCCCAATAGGTATTGCCGTAATATCATTAGTAGTAGCGTCTTTGTTTACCAGTAATTGGTTGTTATTGGTCGCCATCAGTATTTGTATGATGCTGATTTTAGTGCGTGGATTTTGGGTACAGCGAGACATAAAAGAAAAAAGCAATATGGAAGGAGATATTGATGAGCAGTAGCTATCTTATTATTGCAACGTTTGCTATGGCTGCTGTTACTTTCATGACTCGCGCTCTTCCCACATTGATACCAAAAAAAATATTAGACACACCTTGGCTACACCGATTGAATGAAAGTTTGCCGTTATCAGTCATGGTGTTACTCATTTTAACCAGCTTATCTTATAACGATCTATCTGCAACTACAGGATTAGACAGTGCAAAGCTACATTTACTAATGGCTCAAGTTGGTGCGCTAATATTGGTATTATTTGTTTATCATATTAGCCGTCAATTATTAGTCAGTATGATTGTCGGTATCGCAGCCATTAATGGATTTCTGTGGTTATTTACTATCTTATGGGGCTAAATTATATCAAACCTAAAAGGTATGATTGGCTGTGTCAAAATCACAAGCCTACCATGTGTAACGCTTACGCAGATAGAGACTACGCAAAATGTAGCCAGTATCGCTATATTTAACGATAAAAAAGGCCAGATTCTAGTAAGAATCTGGCCTTTTATTTTCTGAGAATGCTTTCTAACTTCCATTTTTTAGAACAATTATTACTTACTGCTCTTCGACACCCATCATATCGACTGGAGTATCAGCAACTATTTGAACTCTTCTTTTACCTGTCTTGGCTGTATCGTTTCGTTGCTCTTGTAGGTGGTCAAGATAGGCTTCATTGATCTGGCCGGTGATATAACAACCATTAAATACAGCACAGTCAAAACCTTCAACTCTACTATGCTTGGTGTCTTTTACCGCATCAATCAAATCATCTAAATCTTGGAAAATCAGTCTATCAGCACCAATTATTTCACGCACCTCTTCCACAGTATGGCCTGATGCAATCAGCTCACTGCGGACTGGCATATCAATACCATAAACGTTTGGATACTTAACTGGCGGCGCAGCACTAGCAAAAAATACTTTATTAGCACCAGCATCTCGAGCCATCTGGATAATTTCATGACAGGTCGTACCACGAACAATAGAGTCATCAACCAACAGTACGTTTTTACCTCTAAATTCTAACGGTACCGCACTGAGTTTTTGGCGGACAGACTTTTTGCGTTGCTGCTGACCTGGCATGATAAACGTACGACCGATATAGCGGTTTTTCATAAACCCTTCACGGTATTTAACATTCATCTTGAGTGCTAATTCCATCGCTGATGTACGTGAGGTATCTGGGATAGGAATTACCACATCAATATCGTGATTGTCACCCCACTCTGTCATGATTTTATCTGCTAGCTTTTCACCCATACGCAAGCGAGCTTTATAAACTGAAATATTATCCATGATTGAATCTGGACGAGCAAAATAGACATATTCAAAAATACAAGGAGTGTACTCTTTTGGCGCTACACACTGATGAGTATGTAGTTTATGATCCAAATCAATAAAGATAGCTTCGCCAGGTTTGACATCACGAATGATGCTGAACCCAGAACCTGTCAATGCCACTGACTCTGAAGCAACCATATATTCGGTGCCACCATTTGGTGCCATACGTTTACCAAAAATGAGCGGGCGGATACCGTTTGGATCACGAAAAGCAAGTAAACCATGACCAGTAATGAGTGCAACAACACCATAAGCACCTTCAACGCGACCATAAACTGCGGTTACAGCTTCAAAGATATCGGCAGGCGTTGCTTTGGTTTTGCCTAGATTTTGCATTTCATGAGCAAGGACATTTAGCAATACTTCAGAATCTGAGTCAGTATTCAGATGACGGCGATCTTCGATGTATAAAGATTTGGCCAAGCTTTCAGCATTGGTCAAGTTACCATTATGTGCAAGCGTAATACCATAAGGTGAGTTAACATAAAATGGCTGAGCTTCAGCACTGCTAGAAGTACCCGCCGTTGGATAACGCACGTGACCAATACCGAACTTACCGACCAGTTTTATCATATGGTGATTCAAGAAAACGTCACGAACCATACCATTTTCTTTACGTAGATAGAGTCGTCCATCCTGCAAAGTTACGATACCTGCCGCATCTTGTCCACGATGCTGCAACATCGTTAAGCCATCATAAAGAATCTGATTGACTGGCTCATGAGCTGCAACCCCAACGACTCCACACATAGTTATATCCTATTTTTACCCATACATTAGTATTAGTACTACATAGTGGCAAGGTTTTTAGCAACACACTGTCAAAAATGTGCGCTATCACTTGCCGCCGACCTGATAAAATTTACTAAATATTTAACAACTACTTATCTTTTTGGCTGTCAAAAAACAAGTATCCATAAATCATAGTGAATGATTTATGGAGCTTAACTGCGACCAAAAATTATTTTTTCAAGAACTATCTTATGACTGATTAACTTGATCCCAAGCCATACCAAGCACATCTGAAACCAATGCCTTACCCATCGGTGCGTAAGGCATTAGTTCGGGCGCCAATATTGAGGTTTGCCATTGCGGCATCTGTACCAATAACGGTGCACTCACACTCAAAACAACTAAGACCATCAATACGTTTTTGGCGGCACCAAGAACACCACCTGCCATCTTATCAATGATTTCTAGACGTAACGTTTTGAGTACGCCCGAAAATACAAACGCGACTAAGTGCATGATTGCTAATATAACAATCACTACCAATACAAACGCCATGGCCATTTGTAAAACGGGGCTTTGTACAATACCAGATAGCTGAGGTGAAAACACGCCTGCCAAACGTGTCGCAGCGATAAGCGCAACCAACCAACCAACTAAACCTATCGCCGTCTTAATCAATCCCGCCTGAAAGCCGCGCCATAAGCCAACTAAGACAACAATAGCAATCACAATATCTAGACCACTCATGTTTTGTGCCTCATACCCTATTTATTTTTATCAAGTGTTTACTTAAATCGTATGACAAGGTAATTTTTTGGTTATTCAAATAATTTTGGTTATTCAAACGATAATGCCTTAGCGAGTCGCTTAGCTCTCCATAGCATCGTAATAGCCGCCGATTGCCTGAATACAAGACTGTACCAAGCCAGGTCCTCGATAAATTAGACCTGTATAAAGCTGTACCAAGTCTGCACCTGCTTCAATTTTCTTAACCGCTTTGACACCACTATCAATACCACCAACACCTATCAACGCAACTTTACCATCTAACTGATCAGAAAACTGTTGTAAAATCTGCGTACTAATATGGCTCACAGGACGACCAGATAGGCCACCCGCTTGATCTCCATCGCGTAAATCCTCTACACCAACGCGACCCAAAGTCGTATTTGTCGCAATCAAACCATCAATCTCAAAATCTATCAGCTGCTGTGAGATATAGTCTACTTGTAACGGCTCTAAATCAGGAGCAACTTTCAGTACCAATGGTACATAAAAACCATACTCAGTCGCCAATTGGCTATGACGATTTTTGATGGTATCTAAAAGCTGAGTCAATGCTTCGCCACTCTGTAAGTCACGTAAATTTTTAGTATTTGGCGAAGAGATGTTAACAGTAATATAGGAGGCATGCGGATAGGCACGCTCTAAGCAATAAACGTAGTCATCAGCTGCCTGCTCTACTGGCGTATCAGCATTCTTACCAATATTAATACCGATATTACCTTTATACTTGCAACGTTTAACATTTTCGATCAGGTAATCGACACCTTGATTATTAAAACCCATACGGTTAATAATGGCATCTGCCTGTTTTATTCTAAACAATCTTGGCTTATCGTTACCTATCTGAGGCCTTGGGGTAACCGTACCCACTTCTATAAAACCAAAACCCAGCTCAGCCAACGCATCAATATAGTCGCCATTTTTGTCCAGTCCCGCAGCTAAACCAACTGGGTTGGCAAACTGCAACCCCATGCAGTCTGTTGGCTGCATCGACTGGCCATACACCAAACCTAAAACACGTGCTGTATGAGCTTTATCCAGTAAAGACAAGGTCATCTCGTGGGCGTGTTCGGGATCCATCTTAAACAAAAAAGGACGAAGTAAGGCATAAGACATAGTAATGACAGACCCTGCTAAAAAGAAATAGTGAGTGGAAAGTGCGAATAAAATCGAGCGCTGCGATTATATCAGCTTAACAGAAATAAGAGCAAAGTTTCATGCGGAAAATTTCATGAAACGGTAGCATCTATAGATGAATGGCAAAACAAGGGTTATTAAGGCACAGGACGACTATCAGTCAATGCTATCCAGCCACGAACAATACGATATAGATGCCAAATAAAAGTAAATGTCATAATCAGCAAACCAAATCCAGCCAATAGCAATGAACCAATAGCGGTATGGCTACTATCAGCTAAAATACTGACACCAAAGCCACCCAAGGCAAATGTTATGATGACTATACCGATTACAAACCAAACGACACTGTACCAAAAAGTCTTAATCTGCCAATCAAAATGCGTCGCCAACCAAGTGCCATCAGCGTCATGACGCTTGGCATAGTTCATCACAATTGGCAAAACCCAAAGCAGCCCTGCTGTAAAATAGCTGACCACATATAAAAAATAAGTAATGTGGTTATAAGTGGTGAGAGAACTGCGCTTATCAGCGCTCATATTATCATTCACATTGTTACTCGTCATATTATGATGTCTTTGCGGTAGAGGTTCATAATTATCATTATCAGCAGTATTCGTCTGTGTACGAAGCCGCTCATCCCTGTTGTGATTAGGAAAGTCATTCATTGTAAAACCCTATATGTGGCAGTGGCTAATAATTACTTAATTGTGCCAAACCGACCGTTTTTCAATAAGGTTATCTCCAGCAGGTACAGCAAACAAGCGATAGAATATACTTAAATCCAATACAATATATATTTTAAAGTATGAGCGATAGTCCTAAGCAACGATTAGGGTCTGTTGAACATTCAAATGTGGTACTGGCAGTGACTATTTTTTAGACAATATGCAGTGAAATTTTTGAGACCTAGTCATTCTAGGTTAAACAATTTCGCCATATATTGGCAAAAAATAGCACTGCCCTGAAAGGCTGAGGCTAAAATCACCCCAAACGTTGTTGCAATCCTAGCCAAGGTCTCGACATTATCGTCGACTTGCGCCTAGTTTGGTGCAATTTTAGCGATCAGCAGTCCTAATATTTGAATGTTCAACAGACCCTAATAAGGTTGATCTGGTACAAAACGGTCAACCTCCTTTGCCATACCAGCCATCACAAAATCCATCTCAAATACCCTTGCTTCTGCTAAAGAAAACGACTCGGGATAATCACCCGTTAGCAAGCCAGCAATATAAGCAACGATAGACATGTGACACACAACAACCAAACATTCAGCATCAATATTGCCAATATCTATCAGTGCCTGTCGCGCATCATCAGCAGGCGTGATATTGTCCTGCACAACCGACGACACGGTTTGCGCGCGTAACTGAAACTCCGCTAATGTTTGTTGTGCTCTGTCATAAGGACTGACAACGAAATAATCAGGGCTGTAATAAGTCGTCACATACTCTGCCGTCTGTGCCACTTGCTGTCGACCAAAATCAGTCAACTGGCGAGCACTATCAGGACGTGACTCATCTTCTGCTTGACCATGACGTACTAATATAATTTTCATACGCTTCCTTACTGCACTATCATTATGATGTTATGCTCAGAATAACCCACCTAAAAACAGTGCCTTAATTTAATATACAGTGCTTTACTGACCATCAGTATTACCACTTATATCTTCATCGCTCGACGTCTTCATTTGTTCAGTCAATGCTGCATTGCTATGATCATGCGCCATCACAAACTCAACGTCACTTCGGAACCCTGCTTCCATGAGATGTAACGCTACACCTAATGCTGCTTTGTCTTCGTAGATGACGGCGTAAAGCGCATGAGTAATAGGCATATAAATACCTTGCTTAGTGGCTTTCTCATGCACTTGCTGAATGGTATTAACCCCTTCGGCTGTCTGGCCCAGTTTTTTGACTGCTGCATCAATACTCATACCCCGACCGAGCATATTGCCCACGCGGTAGTTGCGACTCAGCTCTGAGCTACAAGTGGCATACAGATCGCCGACGCCTGACAATCCTAAAAACGTGAGTGGATTGGCACCTGCTTCCACACCAAAACGACTCATTTCTGCCAAACCACGGGTCAATATCATGGCCTTGGTGTTTTCGCCGACATCGTACGCCGCTGCCATACCCATCGCAATTGCATAGATGTTTTTGAGTGCACCGCCTAGCTCTACGCCTTTGACATCATCACTGGCAAACACTCGAAAGAACGCACTGTGTAGTGCAGCCTGAACAGCATGGCGCAAAGGCTCAGATTCACTAGCGATAACTGTCGCCGACGGCATGTTTTTCATGATTTCTATCGCTAGGTTCGGCCCTGACATGACACCGAAATTCACTTCTGGCAATACATCTTTAATAATGTCACTCATCATTGCAAAGGTGTCTTTTTCCATCCCTTTGGTTAATGACACAATCGACTGTCCACTGATAAATGGCGCGATATTTTTTAAGGTCTCTCGGAATGCCAAACCTGGCACTGCAATAAAGATAATGTCTTTGTCTTTGACCGATGCTGCCAAATCATGACTATACTTTAAGCGATCATCCAGCTTATAACCTGGCAAGTATTTTTTATTGGTCTGAGTTTTTGCCATTGCTTTTACGGTGCGCTTATTACGCACCCATAGCGTGGTATCACAACCGTTTCGTGCGGCTAAGTTTGCCATTGCCGTACCAAAACTACCACCGCCCAAAAATGCCAAACGCAGCTTGGTAGGATTGCTATGAATCTCTGCCATATTTTTTGCGACTGCTGCCTCTACTGCACTAGGATTTAGCTTCTTACGGCCAATACCTGATTTGGCCGCACGCTCGATAATACCTGCCAACAGACTGTTTTGCTTTTCAGGCGTATGGTTATCGGTGGCGCTGTTATCGTTAGTGGTTTTTTTATTGCTATCATTAGAACTGGTCATATTCTTGTATCCGTGTTGACTGGCCGATCATTAATAGAACTTGTCATGGCTTGGGTATTTTTAGCTGCTGAGACTGACTGTCTATTTAAATGATAACGTTATTAAACAAAAAGTACTCAAAGGCATTATGACTCAAACCTTACTAATGGCTCAATATCAGTTGCTTTACGTGTGGCTTCATCTGCAGGACTGGTACCAGTATAAACAAAGGCCGTTACATAATCATTTGAGCCAACATCAAAATAGGCTTTCACCGCTGGTTCGTTACACAATAGACCAGTACGCCATACGGTACTATATCCTTGCGCTTTAAGAGCCAAAATAAGATTTTGTACAGCAGCACCAGTACTGAGTATTTGCTCAAAAGGCGGAACTTTTTGGTGCGCTTGCATTTTAGTGACTACTGTAATAATCATTGGCGCACGCAACGGTATATTAACAGTTTTTTCAATGTCTTTTTCAGACAACACCTCTCCTTCTTGTATCGCTTTTTCTTGGGCCGCTCGAGCCAATACACGACCCAATTCATGACGCGCATCACCTTGTGTCACAACAAAACGCCAGGGCTGTAGCTTCTTATGATCTGGTGCTGTGGTCGCACATTCAATCGCTGTTTTAACTTGTGCATAAGTGGGTGCTGGTGCATCCAGATTACCCATACTGCGTCTTGAGTTGATCCAGCCAATCATTTCTTCACTAGTAATCGGCATACTGTCAGTGGTCACGTCTTTGATAGACAGTTTTTTATCATTGTTGTCTGATGTAGTCATTGCTACTCCTTATTTGTTATTATTTTTTATTCAAAAACTGCTATTTTTATGTTGGATCAACTTCGACACGATGCTCCATTCGCAAATAATCTTCTGACTGCATTTCAAGCAAGCGCGAACGTGTACGCTCAATCTCAAATGCCAGCTTCTGTCCTTGATACAACTCCAAAATGGATTGCTCTGCGCGTACCAAGAGTTTTACGCGGCGATCATAAAATTCATCGACTAGATAAATAAAGCGACGCGTTGGATCACGGTAAGTATCATCCTCTAATGCAGGCACAGCATTAACCAATACGGTGCTGAACTGTTTAGCGATTTCGATAAAGTCAGATGCTGAACGTGGCTCCATGCACAAGTGACGGAAATCACAAAATAGAATATCTTCGGTACGAGCATTGATTTTTATTTCTCGTCCATTAATAGTAATTGGCTCATTACTGATTTTTTGGTTATTAGACAAACTGGCAAAACGGTTAGCTAACCAATGGTGATTGGCTTTGGTCATCGGCGATTTGTATAGCTCCGCCTGCTGTAATACACGCAAACGATAATCAATACCAGAGTCGATGTTCATCACCACCGTATGGCTTTCAACTTCAGCAATCGCTGGTAAAAAACGGTCGCGGTGTATGCCATCTTTATACAGTCCTGCCGGCTCGATATTCGAGGTCGCGACTAGCGTAATACCACGGTTGAAAAGCATGGTGAACAAATCACCCAAAATCATGGCGTCAGAAACGTTAGACACAAAAAATTCATCAAAACAAATGATGGTCGCCTCTTCATAGATAATATCTGCCACTTTTTCTAAAGGGTCGCTCTCACCTTTTAGCTTGTGTAGCTCTTGATGTACGCGCTGCATAAAATGGTGGAAATGCAGGCGCATCTTGCGATCAAGAGTCAATGAATCATAAAACATGTCCATCATCCATGTTTTACCTCGACCTACCCCGCCCCACATATACAAGCCTTTTGGTGCTGTAGGCTTGGACTTTAAAAAGCTAAAAAACCCTTTCTTTGGTGGCGCAGTATTGACGAGCTGATGATACATCTCATCCAGATAACTCATGGCCTGAAATTGTTGCTCATCTCGAGTAAAATCATCGGTACTGACGGCTTGCTCGTAACGTTGTAATGGAGATAAACTCATAATACGACTCATCATTAGGCTAGAGCGTATCATCAATTAGCACATGAATACATTTAGTGGTCTTAAAATGGCTAAATTTTGCTAAACATCGTTAGAAATTTTGTCAATATGTTCATATTAACGGCAATTTCTGCCTTGTTTATCTACAATTTTTCTCATTTTAAGCCTCACGATCTAATTGATGACACACCCTAAATAAATATTAAAATAATAGATAAATTTTACAGGACTACATTCAAGTAAAATCCTTACATGCTGTAAAGTAAAATTCTTAAATGCTATGCTTTTCTAACAAACCTTTCAATTCTGACAAACGTCCATGAAAAAAGTGACCAGCGCCATCTACAACGCTAACAGCTATACCCAATCGTTCAGCGAATGCCTGCATATTGTCAGGGTCGATGACTTCATCTGCATTGCCATAAATCTCAAAAGTTTTGTCAGTTGGTAAACTCAGGTCACTGCTGTCATTTTTTTCGATCGATGGCGCGATAAGTGCGATTCTCGATACTTCAAAATCGCTTAGTCCCCATACATGAGAGGCTTCGATCACTTGCTCAGCCACACGTGCTGTCACATAACCGCCAAAAGAAAAACCACCAAGCCATAATTTTCGGGCGTTGGTCTGTTCCGCGATCCATTGTAGCACGGTCATTGCATCAACTATCTCGCCTTCAGCATAATCATGCTCACCCGTTGACTGTCCTACACCGCGAAAGTTGAAACGTACCACATGCATACCATTGTCACGGGCAAAACGGTACATGGTCGTGACTACTTTATTATTCATCGTTCCGTCAAATAGCGGATTGGGATGGCAAAGCAGAGCCACTGTATCAGTATTCGGATCGTTAGGGTTGCCTTGTTGCCATAGTGCATCAACTTCGAGCACGCCAGCAGGAGCGGGAATCAATTGCATAACATTACTTAATAATTGAGAATGAATAGATCAATTATCCTAGATATGGTTTTTATTTCAAGTGATTTGCTGTGTACAAACATAGATTTTTTGAAATTCTAGCGATTGATAAATGAATGCCATCCTATAAGTATCAGTAATCTCAGTAGGTTTTGATATCTGTCGTATCAAAAGATAAGGGGTGTATGTAATATCACTGTAATATAGCAAACAAGAACTGCCTAGACAGACAAACGATGAATAGGTTAAATTTATGACAGTTGTTGAGTAGCATACTAGTTATTGAGTAGTACATTAGCTTGATGTGATGCTCATACAATGTCTACTTAAAATTGATACTTATGTTCGACTGACAGGGATTGAAAACCACTTATGAATACTTTCAATAAAACGGCAACCTTAACTGCAACGATGGCCGCTGTCATCGCCTTGAGCGCTTGTCAAAGCACCACACCTTCTGCACCTGTCATACAGCGTGCTGATTCTATTTATGAAACCACGGGTATTGCCGATACTAAAGTGAATGCACAGCAGATTGCGCTAGACAATGCGCAAAAAACTTGCCGAAGCAAGCAAGTGATTATCGTTGATGATACGGTAACATATAATGGTATCTTAAATGAACGTACAGGTCGCATGGTTGGACAAGTTGGTGCGGTCGTTGGTTCAGTACTTGGCACTGGCACACCAGATTTATCACGTGATGATGATTATGAATACATGATTAACTTCCGTTGCCAATAAAACTAGGACACGCCCTAGCATCGATCAAAAAATAATGACCAGTTAGCATTTAACCAGCAGTTCTGCGATAAAGTTGATATATTATTCTTATCGCAGAACTGCTGGCTTCTCTTTTTGTATGTGCGCTTTTGGGGTAAACTACGATATCGAATTTTTTATACCTATCATCAAATAGTCAAAGAAATTTAGTAGTTCTCTGACTATATAATTAAACTGTATTCGGTTTAATACTGTATTCGAAGCAATATAGGCAGTCAGTCTTGCAGCTTTCATCACCTTTGGTCCTCTAATTATGCGTAAACCTAATCTCTCACATTCTAAACAATCTAAGGTAATAACGCCTGCTAAAGATTTGGCAACTTTAGAAGCCGAACTGGCTGAACAAGAAAATGACCTTGAAGGTAATTTGGAAGATACCGTCTTGCGTCTGAGCGATTATTTATCAGCGGTTGATATGGTAATCAAACAAACCTTTAATCACCGAGTATGGGTAAAAGCAGAAATTCGTAACCTGTCTAGCAAAGGCGGACATTATTATTTTGAACTCGCAGAAAAAGATGAAGACGGCAAAGTAATCGCCAGCTGCCGTGGCAACCTTTGGCGCTTTAAAGCGGCGCGTGTATTGGCGAAATTTGAGCGCGCAACAGGCATGCCGCTTGACCGTGATTTGACAGTATTACTAAAAGTATCGGCAGGTTTTCATGCGCAATATGGTTTTTCGCTCACCATTGAGGACATTGACCCTAGCTACACGTTAGGCGACTTGGCACGGCAATATGCGGAAATGGTCGATCGCTTAACAGGTGAAGGGTTATTGCACCTCAATCAGCAACTTCCCGTCCCATTCGATATCGAGCACGTGCTTGTAATTGCGCCTGAAAAGGCTGCCGGATTGGGAGATTTTCAAGCAGATGCAGATCGTCTAGCCAGTACAGATGCCTGTCATTTCCATTACCATAACGCTACTTTTCAAGGCAATCATGCGCCTGCCGAAATTCGCCAAGCCATCGTCAATGCTCAGCAGCAGTTTTACGACACGTATCAGCGCCTGCCAGATTTATTAGTGATTATTCGTGGTGGCGGTGCCGTTGGTGACTTGGCTTATCTAAACGACTATGAGCTGGCTGCTTTAGTGGCTGAGCAGCCTATTCCTGTTTGGGTAGGCATTGGGCATGAACGTGACAAAACTATCTTAGATGAGGTCGCGCACACAAGCTTTGACACACCCTCTAAAGTCATCGCTGCGATTGGCAGTCATTTGGCGCAACTGGTCTCTCAGACGCTACAGTATCAAGCGCAAATCAAGCAAGCAGCACAGCGGCAATTAAACATCGCTGAGCAACAAACCGCACGCCAGTTAAGCCAAGTACAGTCACAAACGATTGGACAGCTCACGTCACTGCGAAAAGACAGCGATTATGCATGGCGCAATATTCAGCAAAGCGCCCAACGCCAAGTAAAGCAAGCCGTCAGATTGACAAATGATCTGCGAGAAAAAATCAAAGACGCGGCGCATCAGCAACTAGTAATCGCATCGACTTATAGTCAAGACTATCAAAAAGCCATTATAAAAAGTGCTCAGCAGACCTTAATACAAGCACAACGCAACAGTGAGCATCTACGTGACATTGTGCTGTTACATCGACCATCTCGCGTGCTGAAACAAGGCTATACCATGCTGACTGATAATAAAGACAAACAAATACTAACCAGTAGTAACCAGCTGTACCCTGAACAAACTGTGCATATTGTCCTAAAAGATGGCAAAGCAAAAGCGCAGATTATTGATATCCATACAGATCAAAAAGCGACTGAAATATCAAACACCACCACTTAACCACACAATAACACCTTACGATTATCCATCTATAGTCAAAGTATGTTTAAATCGCTACAGTGCTGCTGGGATAAATTTTTCGCAGCCTCTGTGAATATAGCAAGCAAGTAAAATTTGTACCAATAGCACCATAATACAATCGTATCGGTTTTATGTTTCTTTAACTATACTTACTTCTAAAAATTAGGAAACCTCATGGCAACCCCTACTCGCCGACGCAAAAAAGCCACCCCAAAAACCTTTAAGGCGGCTTATGACATTCTAAAAACCAATGCCGCTGAATTACAGCAACAAGACGAGCCCGATATCGACAACCTGATGACCACGGTTGAAGAGTCGATTGCGGCGTATCGCGTCTGCGAGACACGCATCAATGCCGTACAACAAGCATTAGATGCCGCCTTTGCTGAAGACGTTAAATCTGATGAAGTAGACAGCTAAGCAATACTTACTCCGGTTCGTCAACTTCAAAGACTTGGCGTAGATAGGCAAGATACGTGTCGTTATTGATCATGGTCTTGCCTGGGCTGTCAGACAATTTGGCGACTGGCTGACCGTTACACTCAACCAATTTCAGCACAATATTAATCGGTGTAATACCCATATCATTGGTAAGATTGGTACCAATACCAAAACTGGTTCTAATGCGATGCTTAAAGTATTGATGCAGCTCCCAAGCTTTGTCAAGATTCAAACCATCACTAAAAGTAAGTATCTTAGCCTTGGGGTCTATCTTCAACTTATCATAATGAGCAATCGCTTTATCACCCCAGATATAAGGATCGCCACTATCATGACGCAGACCATCAAACAGCTTAGCAAAATACAAATCAAAATCACGTAAGAAGGCATCCATGCCAACGACATCGGTCAGCGCAATGCCCAAATCACCACGATACTCATGCACCCACGCTTCAAGCGCGGCTTTTTGTGAATCACGCAAACGCACGTCCAATGCTTGAAATGCCTGCATAAACTCGTGTGCCATGGTACCAATTGGCGTCATACCTAACGTTTTAGCCAAATATACGTTGGATGTACCACTGATAATTTTTGGTTGCGCGTGATGTAACGTCTGTACCACATGCGCTTGCCAACTTTTACTAAATCGTCTACGAGTACCAAAATCTGCGACAATGAACGGCGGCGTATCTTCACTTTCTTTTGTCTGTTCTAGGGCATATTGGTGTAATAACTCGACTTTTTCATCCAGCCTACGCTGCCCTTCTTCGATGATAGTGGTATCTGATAACGCATCAAAATACAGCTCATTGACAATAGCTAAGACAAATACTTCAAAAAACATCGCCTGAATCATCGGCCCTTCAATATCGATAAACAAGCGTCCTTCATCATCGGTACTGACAGTGATAAAGCGACGTTTTAGCTTAAACAGCTCCAGATAATCGACGAAATCAGAACGCATAAAGCGTAAGCTGCGTAAGTACTCTAACTCATCTTCTAAAAAACGCAGCTCGCACAGACTGTCTAACTGTTTTTCTAATTGCTCTTTGATATCAGCCAGTGGGTAGACAGTATCTTCATTATTACGACAGCGAAAACGATAGACACCATGCGTTTGTGGAAACTGATGCAGCATGGCTTGTAACATCGTAAATTTATATAAGTCATTATCAAGTAATGAAGTAATAATAGGTGCATAGGTAACGGTCATGCTATGGCCTTAAAAAACGCAAAAATAAGAAATAAACGTCACCTAATCAGCAAAGCGACATCATATGCGGACAGTAAATTAGAGACTCTCATTCATGATTTAGAGGTTCTCATTTACGAGGAGTCTTCAATAAGCCGTTAAGTATAACGAAGTTTACGGTTTATTTCAGAGTTCACGATTAATGGCAGCATAATTACTACGATTAAGGCGTGTTGAACATTCAAATATTAGGGCTGCTGATCGCTAAAATTGCACTAAACTAGGCGTAAGCCGCCGATAATGTCGAGACCTTAGCTAGGTTTGCAACAACGTTTGGGGTGATTTTAGCATCAGCCCTTCGGGGCAGTACTCTTTTTTGCCAATATATAGCGAAATTGTTTAACCTAGAATGACTAGGCATCAAAAATTTCACTACATATTGTCTAAAAAATAGTCACTGCCAGCACCACATTTGAATGTTCAACACGCCCTACTCATATCTTCTATAAAAATATCACGCCCATCTATCAGTAACTATTCAACACGCTTTATGCGTTCGCGTGCATGAACTGTGCAACATAATCATCCGCTGGGTTGTTGCGTAAATCACTGGGTGTGCCTGTTTGCACTAAACGTCCACCATTCAATATGCTGATACGCTGTCCCACCTTGACCGCTTCATCTATGTCATGAGTGATAAAGACAATGGTCTTATGCAGCCGCTCTTGTAATTCAAGCAGCTGGTCTTGCAATTGAGCACGGATGAGTGGATCAAGCGCAGAGAACGCCTCATCCATCAGTAAGATTGGATTGTCAGTTGCCAGAGCACGTGCTAGACCCACACGCTGCTGCATCCCTCCTGACAACTCATCCGGATAGCTATGCTCTAGATTAGGAAGTCCTACTTCATTTAGCCAATATCGTGCAACTTCGTGGCGCTCTTTGGTGCTCATTTTTCGCACACGTAAACCATACGCGACGTTTTGCATGACTGTCATGTGTGGCACTAGGCCAAAGTGCTGAAAGACCATACTAACGGTTTGCTGACGATAATGTTGTAGCTCCTTATCATTCAGCGCTAATACATTGATAGCAGCCGATGACTTTGGAGTAGCTGCGATCACATCATCTGTGATAGTAGTCTGCGCATCAATACTCGTATCAACCCATATCTTGCCACTGGTTGGGTCAATCAAGCGATTGATATGTCGTATCAATGTTGACTTACCAGATCCTGACAGCCCCATAATACAATGCAGCTCGCCCGCTTTAACGCTTAAATTAATATCATACAGCCCAACCGAATAGCCCGTCTGCTCCTTAACCGCAACACTGTCCATACCTTTAGCCAATAATGCCATCACAGACTTTGCTTGCGTTGTATTAGCATTATAGATTTTGCTGATATTTTCTAGCTGGATGTGATTCATTGCCGTTCTCGCTATTTGTATTTTTTATTAAGGCGTGTCTTCATTGTTAGTCCATTCAAATATTCATATTCAAATGTCAGCTTACTTTCTTTTTCAGCTTAGTTTTTTATAGTCGACCAAGTCATTAACCAATCGAGCGTCTGCTCGCGTCAATCGTTTTTTGACGGGCGCGCTTGCCTTGACCAAATGCCTGAGTAATACGGTCAATAATAATAGCAACAATGACAATAGCCATACCTGCTTGTAGGCCTTGACCAATATTAAGGGTTTGAATAGATTGCAACACATCTTCGCCAAGACCCGGCGCGCCGATCATAGAAGCGAGCACCACCATGGATAGCGACATCATGACTGCTTGGTTGACACCCGCCATGATACTAGGCAGTGCTTGTGGTAACTTAATCCAAATGAGTAGCTGCAAGTGCGTGCTACCAAATGAGCGTCCCGCCTCGACCATCTCATGCTTGACCTGCGTAATGCCTAATGTCGTCAGACGAATCAATGGCGGCAATGCATAAATAATGGTGGCAAACAATGCAGGCACTTTACCAATGCCAAATAGCATGAGCACTGGTATGAGGTAGACAAAGCTTGGCATGGTCTGCATCACATCTAGTATCGGTGTAACCACCTTACGCAGCAGCTGACTGCCTGCCATCGCAATACCAATAGGAATTCCAATCACTACTGTGACCAATACTGATACGATGAGCAAGGCAAAAGTATCAATCAACGCGCCCCATAGTCCAAAAGCACCAATGAGAAACAACCCTGCGCCACATGCCAGCGCAAACCAAACCTTACGCACACCAAACCAGCCCAACACCGTAACAAGTGCAATAATCAGCCATGGTGGAATGACCGTTAATAGACGCTCAATCGGTAGCAATAAATAGGTTAATGCCATCGTACTGATGCTGCGAAAGACGTCACCGTAATTTTGAACCACACTTGCTAGTGTATTATTGAGCGGCGTCTCCAGTGACCATGAGGGGAAACTTGATGCGAGACCATGTTGATTACCATTGGTGATGTTATTAGTAACAGCCGTACTGTCGATAGGAGCACCTGTTAAGCTGATACCTAACTTGGCCGCAAGATTGGTGGCAGCTTTATCAGATAGCCACGCTTGCCAAACCTTTGGGTTCTCACGCAAAAATACCAATGCTTGCTCATCTCCGCTACGTTTACTTTCGCTCATCTCTAAGATAGCGCCATTGAGCTCATCAGAGGTAAACTGTATTTTTTTGAAGACATCTGCCAGTTCAGGATTAGACTCAATAAAAGGTGTAGATACCGCGATACCTAAAGGAGAAACAGGGAACCCAGTGACACAATCCATCGTACCATCTGCTCGTAACAAGTCTTGCCAACAGGCGTCATTATGAGCAGGAAACGCCAATGGCGCAAAGTCGTATTTTGCCATCAGCCCCGTAGGCTGCCAATAGTAGAATAACAGTGGTTTATGCTGCTCAAAAGCAGAAGAAATCTCAGCATCAAGCGCGGCTCCTGTTCCGGGGTGGGCGTTGTTAAAGGTATTGTCTAAACCCGTGTTCTTAAGTAAACGGGTATTGAAGATTTCGCACGTCCAACCAGAAGGACAATTCATAAAACGCGACTTACTAGGGTTTTCAGGATCTGTAAACAGCTCAGTGTATTTAGGCAAATCTTGATAGCTGCGTAGGCCTGGGTTTTCTTCTAATACGTAGCTAGGGACATACCAACCTTGGGTTGCGCCGCCCTTGAGCGTATCGCCGATGACCGCCACCTTATTTTGTTCGATGGCTTGTTCCATGATTGGAGATCGTCCAACCCACTGCTCTCCAATGACTTGAATGTCATTCTGTGACAGCGCCGTTTCAAGCGCGGGGCCTGCTCCTGGCACTTCTTCGATGGTACAACCATAACCCTCTTCAGCAATATACTTGAGCACTCCAGAGGTGAACTGACCGCTCTCCCATGTAATCGCGCCAAATTTTATCGGTGACTCGCAAGCTGCTGACGCCGATATAGGCAGTAATAGTGCACTCATACAGAGTAGGCTTAACGCAATCCATTGGCGCATGGGGTGTCCTATTAATAATTGATACGGTGTTATATCTATAGAGCTTAACGAACGCTACTTTAAAATGCTACTTTAAAAACACTGCCATAGCCTTCTTAAACAATCCACCATAAGGCGGCAACAACAGATTCAGACCATTCAACTTAGATTGTACAAACACCGGCTTCATGTGGCTTAAACGCTCAAATCCTGCTTTGCCATGGTAAGCACCTGTACCAGAATCGCCAACACCACCAAACGGTAAATCATGCTGAGCCACGTGTATCAAAACCTCATTAATACACAGACCACCTGAAACCGTATTATTACGTACTTTTTCTATGCCTCTATGGTTATCACCAAAGACATACAGCGCCAAAGGACGTGGACGCGCGTTAACAAAATGAATCGCCTCGTCAAGCGTCTCATAATGCATCAATGGCAAAATCGGTGCAAAAATTTCATTTTGCATGACTGCACTATCAGGAGCAGGTTCACTCACAATGATTGGCGGCATTAAACGCGTTTCGATATTGGCTTCAACAGCAGTCAGCTGACGTATCTCATCACCTGATAATGCATCTAGGTAGTCTTTAACGCGTTTAAACTGCTGGACATTAATCATACGTGAATAATCTGGGTTGTTTTCGATATTAGGATAATGCTTTTCCATCCACTCTTTTGCCAGACTGATAAACTGCTCATGATACTTGCGCTGAATCAGTACATAATCAGGGGCAATACAAGTTTGACCAGCGTTTAAGGTCTTACCCATCATCACACGATTCACCACTGTCTCTAAATTGGCACCGTCTAATACCATTACTGGTGACTTACCACCAAGCTCAAGCGTGACTGGTGTCAAGTTAGGCGCAGCGGCTGCCATGACTTTTTTGCCGACTGTTGTAGAACCAGTATATAGCAGGTGATCAAAGGGTAGCGAGCTGAATGCCGCGGCAATATCAACTTTGCCGAGTACCACACAAACCATATCTGGCGAAAAATAGCGAGCGATTGCATCAGCAAACGCTTGAGCAAATTGCGGTGCTGCCTCACTCATCTTAATCATCACCCGATTACCTGCCGTTAATGCATCAATCAACGGCCCTACTGCCAAAAATAGCGGGTAATTCCAAGGCACCATGATACCGACCACGCCTAATGGCTGCGGCTGGATCTCATTATGTGCAGGCATATACAAGGCTGAGATAGGCGCACGCTGCGTTTTCATCCATTTTTTGCCATGTTTTTTGGCATGGCTAATACCCGTAAAGCTCGGGAACAACTCGGCAAACTGCGTCTCAGATTCGCTACGATAGCCGAAGTCTGCGTTAATCGCTTCCGTAAAACCAATTTGGTTATCGCTAAGCATGACCTCTAAGTTGTCTAACTGAGTCTCGCGTGTTGCCCAATCATTTATTGGCTGCGTCCGGCTAAGTGCTTGCAAGTGTGCAAACTGCGATTGCATCTCATCGATAGTGTGAGCAGTACTGAGCACTTCAGACGCGTCTTGTGTTACTGGACTGATATCTACTGAGGTCGGCTCGCTAGCCTTTTTATTATTACCTGTCATTGTTCTTCCTTGTTATATGTATTGGCATCATTCTAGGGCATGTCCTCAATTCAATCGATAGTTATCTAAATGGGTTAAAAATGGCTAAATCTTGCCAAACGGCGTCAAATAGCTGACTAATATCTCGATATTATCTGCGCTATTTTCCTTGTTTGACTGCAATTTATCTCATTTTTATCACCATTTTTAAAATGAGGACACGCCCTAATTCACTATCTTTTAATGTAGCGTAGTGAACAGCGAATGAACAGCAGATTCCAGTAACTCCTACGTTCGTAAAAAAGTAATATGACACATCCTAGCTTATGTCTCTCCTTTACTCGTCACAGTTATTTATAAACTCTACACAGGTACAATTTATAGATTTTCAAGTTAGAGAATCCCAATTTATAGAAACCTAAATTATAAAGCCTCAACTTATAGAGAGGCAGCTTGCACAGACATTACTTACACAAGCATCGTTTACACAGACACAAAATATAACTTTGGGTGCCAATCTCAAAAACTGCTACACTTAATGCCAGAAATTAACACCTGCAAAACCTTAATAATGTATATCTAAAGATCAGACAACAATAAGACTGCCACTCTCATGGAAAACACCACACAACCGCTCAACGAAACGCTTGTCACTAAATACCTATCAACAGCCGACTATAACCCGACTCATGATGCGATGTTACAACGCACGCTTGAGCGCATTGCGTTAAAAAAAGAACAAGACTTACGGACGCCTGACGAGCTATGGATTGTCGATCATAATGATGTTTATACTCTTGGGCAGGCAGGTAAAGAAGAGCACATACTGCAACGTACTGACACCCCTATCATCAAGACAGATCGTGGCGGTCAAGTCACTTGGCACGGTCATGGACAATTGGTTGTTTATTGGTTGTTTGATTTGCACAGCTTGGGCTGGAGTGTGCGCCATTTAGTGTCTCATGCCGAACAAGCCATCGAAGATGTGATCAATGAGTGCTTACAAGAGTCTGATGCCTCGAAGAGTGAAAATATCAGCGCTCATGCACGCCGTGACGCCCCTGGGGTTTATTTATATGCGGATACTTCTGCACCAGATAGTAATACCGATACGCAAACCAACGATACACCTGTTGATGATAAAATCATGCTCGGGAAAATAGCATCACTCGGTTTTAAGATTAAGCACGGTTTTAGTTATCATGGTATCGCGTTAAACGTCAATTGCGACTTGGCGGCGTTTAATGCGATTAACCCTTGCGGTTATGCTGGCATGCAAATGCTGCGCTTATCAGATTTCGTCAATATGACTGAAAACGCTGCACCATCACTTAGCTACGAACAGGTCACACAAAAATTGATTGATAATATTGCTAAGCGTCATGCCGGTATTATTGAGTTACGAGCGATCGCACCAAAATAAATGCTTTGAGTCCATTTTTGCATAATCTTTTTTTGCATAATATCTTGCCCGCTTAGACTTAAGCATTTTGAGAAAATTTGTAGCAAACTTGCTATAATCGCTGTCGGTACAATTGGCGCAGCGATTATATGATAATAGCGCAGTCAAACCCTTATATATTATTCAAAGATTCAAAACAAAAGAAAACTGGAGCAGTTTATGGCTGATTTTAATAAAATTCTAGACGCAGGCGACGTAGATAACGGCATCATCAACGTAGTAGTAGAAATTCCAGCTGGTAGCAGTCACAAAATCGAATGGAATCGCGAGCTAGCAGTATTTGAGCTTGATCGTATTGATCCACAGATTTTTGCCAAGCCTTGTAACTATGGCTTTATCCCACAAACACTTGACGAAGATGGCGATGAGCTAGATGTGTTATTGCTTACTGAGCAACCATTACCAACTGGCATTTTCTTAAAAGCCAAAGTAATCGGTGTGATGAAGTTCGTCGATGATGGTGAAGTAGATGACAAAATCGTCGTCGTACCTGCTGACGACCGTGACACAGGCAACGCTTACAACAGCCTAGCTGATTTACCAAAACAGCTAATCAACCAGTTAGAGTACCACTTCAGCCATTACAAAGACCTGAAAAAACCAGGTAGCACTGTGGTTGAATCTTGGGACGATGTTGCAGAAGCGAAAGAAGTGATTAAAAAGTCTATCCAACGCTGGAAAGATCTATAATTTATCAAAGATTGGCAGAAATGCTGATACAGATAGATACTAAAATACCGCAATCATCATTTTGATTGCGGTATTTTTTTGCTTGAATATTTAAATGTTCAACAGACCCTGTTTATAAAGCCGTTATAATAAACAAGACATCATCTTTAAATTTTTACGTTGCAATAAGGACAATCATGTTTAACCCCGACCCTAGCGCAAAGTCAGTCAACTCAAAACTGCCAAAAGCGGTCATTATGATGATCGAAAAAAACAATATAGTCATGGCCATCAAAACACTGGCTGAAGATGAAAACATCAGTATGGATGAAGCCAAGGTACGGATTGATGAGCTATGCTGAAAAAACCGTAGAGATAAACTTGGTAAACTAAGCGTATTAACAGGAGTTTACCATGACCAAGAAAGTAAGAACCTACAGTGACGAATTTAAAGCCGAGGCCGTCAAGAAGATATCAGACAATAATGGCAATATCTCAGCCACTGCAAAGCAGCTTGGCATTGCCATGCAAACGCTATCAAATTGGCATAACAAAGCCAATCAAGGCAAGCTTGTCGGCACAGAGCAATACGATCCTGATCTTATGAGTGCTCTTCAAGAAATAAAGCAGCTCAAGCGGCAGCTCA
>NZ_RRYV01000190.1 GCF_014861395.1 Psychrobacter sp. FME13
GTACTACGCTATGCTTTAGGTTGGCAATATATCTCTGGTTTTGCGTAAGTCCTAATACAGACTGAGCACAGTGACAACCCTGCTCGCTATGTAAGAGGTGCGGTTGAGGCGCAAGACTTATATAGTCAAGCAGCTGAAGCGGTTATCGATGTTATTAAGTTGTCCCCCAGTTTACAGCTAAGCCATTCCGCGCAAGCGCCTAGTCAAGATACTGTGTCTTTATTGGTTGCCAAGTTGGTGCGTACGACTCAAGGTGTTTATCAAGTAGATGATGATTATATTGTGCCAAGCGTACATATCACGAGTAATCCAGCACTTGTTGGTCAAGTCTATCGTTTAATGACCATGATTAACACCAAATCCACTTCGCTATATGACCATCATCGCCAGTCGAACAATGATTTGCTAGAGTTCCGCTCGTCAGATATTGCTTCTTTTTGGTTGTTACATACGCTCAATACAGCATACTCTCAGCTGAGCCATTTATATAGTAATAATAAATTGCATCCAGAACGCCTTTATGAGGCGTTATTAAATGTTGCCAGCCAATTGGCCACTTTTAGCTCATTATACAAAGTCGGCGACTTGCCAGCTTATCATCATGATAATGCCAATGAGTCATTTGTGAGTATTATTTCGATTATTCGTGAGCTACTTAATACCGTTATTGCGAGTAACTTTATATCGATTCCACTACGTCAGAACAAACCGTCTTACTATACTGGTGAGCTGAGTAGTGACAAGATCACACGTGGCTCGCAACTGTATCTGTCGATTAGTTCGTCGCTACCGATGCATGAGCTAATCGATATCGTGCCACGCCGCTTTAAGATTGCGACTCCTGATGCAGTAGAGAAACGTGTTTTGTCGGCGCTTCCAGGCTCACCTGTCTCACATGTCACTCAGGTGCCTAGCGCAATACCTGTGAGACCAGGGTTTAGCTACTTCACTATCGAGCCAGTAGGTGAGTTATATGAAGAGATGCTAAAGTCTGAATCTATCTGTATTTATGTGCCGAACGGTTTTGACGACTTAAAAATCGAACTGATGGCTATCGTACAGTAGCATCGTTTATTGGTCACTATAAAGTCTATTTTTGGGTGAGCCTGATATAGGATTGTTTGACTTTATAACTAGGTATCATAGATTGTCATTCAACATTTTTATTAGGGCGTGTCTTCATTTCAAAAATGGTGATAAAAATGAGATAAATTGCCGTCAAACAAGAAAAATAGCGCAGATAATATCGGGATATTAACCAGCTATTTGACGATGTTTGGCAAGATTTAGCCACTTTTAGCCCATTTAGATGACTATCGGGTGAATTGAAGACACGCTCTAGTTACTTTTATTGGCGTAGGGTGCGTTTTTATTGTCCTTTTTAAACAGGGACACACCCTAGGTAGTATTCGAAAAATAATACGCATTAGGAACAGTCATGGCAGGAAATAATTCAACGGGTTCTGCGCCTTCACTACTAGATTCAGGTGAGGTAGCATCAAAAGTTTCAGCAACAGGCCTTGATAGGCGTATTAGTAGCCAGTCGTTAGTCGATATCATGTACGACGGCTTTTATTTAGTGTTCTTACTGCGCAATCACTATTTCAGCACTGAGCCGAGAAAATTTCGCCAAAAGATATATAACTTTTTAGATAAGTTTGAGAGCAGTGCGCGCAAAAAAGGTTTTATGTCAGAAGATATTCATGAGGCCAAATACGCTTACTGTGCGTTGATTGATGAAACCATCATGACATCGCAAGAACCAGAGTTTCAGACACTCAAAGATTCTTGGGAGTTAAATCCTTTACAGTTGGATTTGTTTGGTTCACAAGTTGCTGGTAATGAGTTTTTTGATCGCTTGGATGGATTGCGTGAGCAAGGGGAGAAGCATCTACCAGCCTTAGAAGTTTACCACTATGCAATGCTGCTTGGTTTTCAAGGTAAGTATCGTTTAGAAGCCCCTGAAAAAATTCGTTATCTTATCTCGCGATTGGGTGATGAAATTGAGCACCTACGAGGTAACAAGAACGAATTTTCACCATTTTGGGCCATTCCTGATCAGATAAAACATACACTCACGAGTGAGACACCGCTATGGATTATTCTTGCTGTCATGGCGGTGCTATTAACGGTCATATTTGCAACTATGTGGCAGCTCACCAATAGCTTTTCTACTGATCAGCTATCAGCATATGACAATGTGATTCAAGAAAACAAAGAGCAAGCGCATATTTCTATCTTCTTACCTTAATGATGGTTATATCATCACGAGCACATTAAGGTTCTGAATCGCTTGTATCACAGGCAGTCAAATAAAAACGGCATTAGTATAATTATTATACTAATGCCGTTTTTATTTATTAGGGCGTGTCTTCATTTCAAAAATGGTGATAAAAATGAGATAAATTGCCGTCAAACAAGAAAAATAGCGCAGATAATATCGGGATATTAGTCAGCTATTTGACGATTTTTGGCAAGATTTAGCCACTTTTAGCCCATTTAGATGACTATCGGGTGAATTGAAGACACGCCCTAGTGTCATATCGACTAACTAAACCAGATCGTTTGTCTTGTGCACGTAAATTAAGGAAATAACAGCCATAAAAAAACCCTCATCAAATTGATGAGGGTTTTGGCAAATGCCATAATCGAATTAATGATAATTCAAAAGATTTACTACTAAAATGTGGCTCTCCAACCTGGGCTCGAACCAGGGACACACGGATTAACAGTCCGTTGCTCTACCAACTGAGCTATTGGAGAATAGGCTGTAAGTATTTAATACCCTTACAACAAGCTTAGAAAGTCTCTAACGAGTTCTTGCTAAGTGGGGCGTATTCTAGCAAAGATAAAAAATACGTCAAGCTTTTTTTTTCATAATTGGCAAATATTATTATTTTAATGAGTGAATAGGCCGCTTTCTCACGTATTTATTCTAGATTTCGTCCTTCTTCCACTGAGTGTGTGATGAGCATGTCAAAGGCAGGCTGTATATTTAGTATCACTACTGATTATAAAATATTCGAAAAAAGGCGCCATATAGTGAATATGTGGCGCCTTTTTCTATAAAACACTTTTGAAAAAATGATGCTGTAATACTTATTCGGCAACATCCAATTCAGCAACCGCTTTTTCGATACGAGATAACGCATCTTTTAGTGTGGCTTCATCAGTGGCATAAGAGATACGCATGTAACCACCAAGGCCAAATGCGTCGCCAGGTACAACGGCTACGCCGACTTTATCCAATAACCATGCTGAAAATTCAGTACAAGAAGACAAACCAGCGGCTTTGATTAATGGCACGATATTTGGATATACATAAAATGCGCCATCAGGACGCAAGCAGGTAATACCTTTGATGGCGTTTAAGCCGTCAACCACGAGATCGCAACGCTTCTCAAATGCTTCTACCATTGGTTCTAGCACGCTTTGGTCGCCGCTAATGGCTGCTTTTGCTGCGACTTGGCTGATAGAGGTTGGGCATGAAGTAGATTGCGATTGAACTTTTTTCATTGCGCCAATAAGCTTGGCAGGGCCACCAGCATAACCGATACGCCAGCCTGTCATTGCATAGGCCTTAGAGACGCCATTTAAGATAATGGCACGGTCTTTCAGCTCAGGAGCGGCATTTAAGATGTTGTAGAACTTATCACCTGTCCAGCGAATATGCTCATACATGTCATCTGAGGCCACGTAGACTTGTGGGTGCTTTTTCAATACTTCAGCCAGTGCTTTCAGCTCTTCCAAAGTATAGATCATACCAGTTGGGTTAGATGGGCTATTTAATACCAACATTTTGGTTTTATCAGTAATGGCCGCTTCTAGTTGCTCTGGTGTGATTTTGAAGTTTTGCTCAGCTGGGCATTTGACGATGACTGGCACGCCTTCTGCGATGATAACCATGTCAGGATAGCTGACCCAAAACGGTGCTGGAATGATGACTTCATCACCTGGGTTGATAAAGGCTTGAGCAAGGTTGAAAAATGATTGTTTACCACCAACCGATACTAGAATTTCGTTAGGCTCATAGCTGATGTCGTTATCATTTTTGAACTTTTCAATGATGGCTTTTTTTAGCTCTGGCGTTCCGTCGACAGCCGTATATTTGGTAAAACCATTATTAATGGCATCGATGGCTGCTTTTTTGATGTGCTCTGGTGTGTCAAAGTCAGGCTCACCCGCACCCAGACCGATAATATCTTTACCGGCGGCTTTTAGCTCTTTGGCTTTATTAGTAATCGCTAGGGTAGGTGATGGTTTGATGTTATTAACGCGGTCAGACAGTTGCAACTCGCTCATGGGAGATCCTTTTTATATTAGGGCGTGTCCTCAATTCAATCGATAGTCATCTAAATGGGTTAAAAATAGTTAAATTTTGCCAAACGGCGTCAAATAGCTGACTAATATCTAGATATTATCTGCGCTATCTTCCTTGTTTGACTTCAATTTATCTTATTTTCATCACCATTTTTAAAATGAGGACACGCCCTAGTGGGGTTGGTGGAAATCTATTGTGAATTATATAACGTTTTGAATGCTATCAGCATGCGATATTAGAGCGTTTAAGGAATCAATGTTTTTCATATACTGAGAAGGCAGTCACTATTCACAGGCAGCTATTACTCAGCAGTTACTATTCAATAGTAAGCGCATTCACTATTAGTTTTACACTGATTTTCATGTTGATTTTGGCATTGTAGCACGCTGATATTACGCTGTCTTATGACGCTAGTAACATGAGGTGGTACTAAGATGAATGGTTTTGACATTATCTGGTACTACTCAATTAGGGCATGTTGAACATTCAAATATTAGGGCTGCTGATCGCTAAAATTGCACCAACCTAGGCGCAAGCCGCCGATAATATCAAGATCTTAGCTAGGATTCCCTAATCATAATCCAATTTATTATATTGGCAGCTCAACCGATGCTGTTGATTGCGAAGACACAACAATAAACCTATATCTGCACACTATAACTATTTAGATTTTTGGTGGTGTATCAAAAAGTATGCTGGAGTAATAAAAGAAGGGTGACAGCCGAAGCAAGATGATATATTTGAGGTTATGAAGACACAAATACAGATCAATTGCCCCGACTGTCACAGTCCCAGTTTAAAGAAAAACGGCAAAAAAAGCTATGGCAAGCAGAACTACCAGTGCAAGGACTGCAAACGTCA
>NZ_RRYV01000191.1 GCF_014861395.1 Psychrobacter sp. FME13
CGGCCTTATCAGAGAGTACTTGCCTAAGGGTTGTGACTTTAGACAAGTCTCTGATGATGAGATGCAGGACATTGAGAACAAATTAAACAACAGACCAAGAAAACGATTAGGGTTTAAGACGCCTATGCAGGCGTTCTATAATATTAATTAGCGTTGCACTTGGTGTGTTAATCTAAGTAATGAAGAAGCGTTAATAGATATGTTTTATATTTTGGGCGTCTATTTAGGTGACTCTGTATATCAAAATAAGGATAAACAATTATTAGGATATGTTGAAAATGTAGGAGATTTATCAAAAAAAGAGACTCGGGTTTATCAAACCAATGCGTACCTGCCATATCACTCAGACCTATCTGACGTAGTGGGCTTGATCTCAATCAGGAAAGCTAAAATAGGCGGTGAAAGCAGTTTGGTCAGCTTTGCATCTGTCTATAATACAATCTTAAAAGAATATCCTGAATATTTGGCTTATTATTATCACCCTGCCTATTATCATCATTTAGGCAGTAATAACCCGTCTATAAGTCCAATTTTTAGTTATTGGGAAGGAAAGTTGGCATGTCGCTATTTAAGAAAATATATAGAATTAGGTCATGAAAAAATAAATATTCCAATCTCACGTGTTCAGACTGATGCCCTTGATATATTCGATGAAATAAGCCATCGACCTGAATATAGACTAGATATGATGCTTGAACCGGGTGATATTCAGCTATGTAATAATTATGTAGTGATGCATTCAAGAAAATCTTTTGAAGATTATGAAGATCAAGATAAAAACCGAAAACTGGTTAGACTTTGGTTGAAAATGACAAATGCAAGAGCTTTGGCTCCAGACTTTCCTGGTAAGAATGGGTTTTCATAAAATACTATAAGGCTCATATTTAAATGACATTATGCTTGGGTGCAACACCGAAGTGTATCTATATAATCTGCCCAATCCTGCATCATCTTTACTCTGGTATCTATTTCATCAAGGCGATTATAGGCACCGCCATGAGTATCTTTGATACGATGACCTAGCTGCAGCTCTGTGACGATGTCTGAATAGCGCAGATCAGGCTGCTCCATCAGTAGGGTTTTAGCTGATGCCCGAAATCCATGGGCACATTGCACATTTTTATAGCCAAGCCGATGAAATACCTGTACCAGTGCTGCTTTACTGATATAAGCATTACTTGAAGTGCGCATTGATGAAAACACATATTCTTTATGACCAGTGATAGCTTGTATCTCTTGCAGTCTTGCAATGACCTGCGCCGCTAATGGCACCACTAGATCTGACACCATATCATCACGCCCTTGGCCTTTGGTTGGAGAAAACGCCCATATACGTTTGTCCCAATCTATGTCTTGCCAGCGCATAGAACGCAAATCAATACTACGCACAAACACATAAGGTAATAAATTGATGGCGGCAATGGTAATCGTACTCGCACCATTGAATGATGCCATGTCTTGTAATAAGGTTGCGAATTTATCTGGCTTGGTGATGGCTGGTAAGTGCCTGCCTGAGTTGGCAGGTGCCAGCTCTCCTCGGGTATCTATAGCCACATTCCTATCACACAAGCCGCGCGCCACCGCAAATGAAAACACTTTTTCTGTATAGAGCCTAGTACTGGCCCCAACGAACGCCGCTTGGTTCTTATTATTTTGAATCGACTCACACACCGTTAAAATAACTTCGCTGGTAATGTCGTTCATCCTCAAATCGCCAATCTCAGCGCACATATATCCTAAGCATAAATCCCAAAATTTAAGTGTTGAATCGCTAAACCCTGCTTTATTGCCTTTACCCTTATGGCGAGTCGCCATTTTATTGGCACGCCATGCCTGAGCCACCTCAGAAAAAGGTGCGTTTTTTAAGTGCGCATATTTATGGGTTTTTTCCTTTTGGTGACGCGCTTTGGGGTCAACCCCTTTTGCTACAAGGGCGAGTATAGATTCTGCCTTATACTTAACCTCATATAAACTGACCTCTTCAATACTACCCATCATGATTTTGGGACGTTTGCCTTTAATATGCGGATGTGCGTAACGCAGGTAATATGATTTTTTGCCGCTTGGTGAGACTTGCACGCTCAAACCTGCCATACCTGATACACGAACTGAATAGGTCTTGCTTTGAGTGGTCAGCTGATTGATATCACTAAGGTCGTTGATTGCCATATTTATATCCGTCGTAATGGTTGGTGATACCGTTAATTGAATATAGCCATCACTGTCTTGACTATTGGATACCTTGATGGACACCTTGAATATTTTTATTTATAAAAATTCCTTTATAAAAAGCAGTTTAACTAACAATCATCCCCAAGGTTCACTTGGGGATGATTATAGCATAATGTACCAACAATTAAGACAATAGCGATTGGGTGATGTATTTATCACTTGAAATGCTATAAATATCGTTTTTATCTAAAATTTCAGTACATAAATTTAAAGAAAAAAATCTCTGTAACCTATATTTATCAGTAGTTACAAAGAATTTATTACCTAATTAGTGCTCGCGTACGAGCATAGAATAATAAAATAGGGGTGATAGTACTGTTCTGTGCAAATTTAGAGAGTATTATTTTGAGGTGTTTTTAAGGTACTTTTTAAAGCAGTGTGTAAATGTGTGGATTTAAAGAATTGGCAATTAATAAGAGGGGTTGAGCAGAGCGATAAATGATTTGATAAGCAATTTTATTTCCTGTCATACAAAACACTCAAAACGCTTCACTCAGCCACAATTGAGTCGTAGCTTAGTGAAGCGCTGTGTTGGTTGTTTATAGACTTTTATGCCTTGGCTAAAAACTGATTAAGGTGTTCTGCAATTTCATCAGGTTTTTCGTCAATTAACCAATGAGCGACATCTTTGATCCAAACAAGTTCCGCATTTGGAATCGTTTCTACTAACTTTGGCGCATAGTCCGGTTTTTGGAAAGGATCTTGATCTCCCCACATAATAAGTGTCTGTTGCTGAAGGTTACTCAGATCGTCAGCAATAGCCTGAGTATACTCCTTGTTTAACCGTTCAAGGTTACGGAAAAAGGCATGCTTACCATCTTCAGTCGACCAAGGTTCAAGATACATATCTATAAGCTCATCCGTCATGATGCTCTTATCTTGTACGCCTTTTGGTAAGAAGCCTCGCATCATGGTTAAAAAATCCTCCGAGCTCATATCAGACTCAGCGCCAGGCTCTTGCAAGGGTTCAAACTCTGGAATAGGCCACGAATCAAAACAGATACTATCTATCAAGACAAGCTTACGAATTTTCTCTGGATAATTAACTGCGATCAATTGCGCAATACCGCCACCAATATCATGCCCAACAATATCAGCACGCCGCGCACCTAAGACGTCCATGAGTTTTGCGATTATGCTACTCTGAGCGTTAATGGACACATCTGCATCGTTTGGTTTGTCAGATTTACCATAATTGAGAAGGTCAGGGGCGATGACACGATGTGTCTTTGCAAGCTCTGGAATGATATTTCGCCACATAAGGCTGTTGGTTGGAATCCCGTGTAGCAGAATTATCGGACTACCTGAGCCTTGTTCCAAAAATGCAATTTTATGCCCATCAATGTACGTATGGTTTTTTGTTATTTGAGTACTCATAGCGTTCTCCTAAAAATGACTATCAATGATTGTGAGGCCATCCTGCGGGTAAGAAAAGTCGTTCTGGTGTTGTATCAAAAATTGTTATTTTAAAGTCAGGTAAAGCAGACCAACCCGAAGAAAGTGATGTTCATCATACATTAATAGTAAGAAAATTATGGCTTTAACGGTTATTGGTTTGTACCTCGAACGTTATGAGTTTGTTGAAATGCCTAAATAATTTATAATGTTGTAAAGTTTAAAAAAACACCTTTTAACGTATTAAATGGCAACTTGATGCTGTTTAGCGGTATCAATATCTCATGATCAACTATAGATAATAAGTAGTGATATAATACTCCAATAATCAATATTTTATAAAAGGTCTACCTTATGGCTCGTACCGCTAGCGCATTACACATTTTAGTAAAACACAAAGAACAGGCTGAAGACATTATTGCCAAGCTTAAAAAGGGTGCCAAGTTTGATGTGCTCGCTAAGCGATATTCAACCTGCCCATCAGGTAAAAAAGGCGGTAGCTTAGGTGAGTTTCAAAAAGGCGACATGGTACCGCCATTTGATAAAGTCTGCTTTACTGGTGAACTTTTCACCCCGCATTTAGTGAAAACCAAATTTGGTTGGCATGTGGTGAAAGTGCTTTATCGGACGTAAGTGTCCTCGCCAGCCATACCAGCGTGTACCTCTTGCACTCTGCTGCCTTGGGGTTGCATTTTAATCACTAGGGTTGGGTTCTTTTCTTTTCAATGACTTGTACCAGCCCGCTCTGTACTGATGATGCATCAGCAGGTGGCATAGCAACGGCTGTGTTTTTGATAAGCAAGGTATACTCATAATTAGGTTCATAATCAAAACCCTCTATATCACTATATCTGTACTGCCAATCTGTTTGACTATCCGTTTGGTCAGCTGGCTTTGTTAACAGGCATGATTGTGGCGCGACGCCTACACAGTTTACTTGATGGTCAGCGACGATGATTTTGCGTAATACATATGGCATGGCATGTACAGTTAGCTGACGTTCGCCATCTGGCTT
This sequence comes from Psychrobacter sp. FME13, assembly GCF_014861395.1. Classification (GTDB taxonomy): domain Bacteria; phylum Pseudomonadota; class Gammaproteobacteria; order Pseudomonadales; family Moraxellaceae; genus Psychrobacter. The sequence continues at coordinate 4,643 of NZ_RRYV01000191.1, forward strand.
TGATTGCTTGTCTGTTATTTCTATATCACCCTTGACTTCTATATAGTCACCTATCGCCAATTTTTGCATTTGATAAGCATTCTGCTGACCAAAATTGGCTTTACTAATAGATGCGGTATAGGACTTTCTATCTTGGGCTACGATAGTAACTTTTTGCTGACTTCTGTCTTGTGAAATAATACCCGTTATTTGACCAATTATCGCTTCAGCACTGCTTGGTTTTAGGGTATTGATGAATGAGTTACTATCTTCGATTTGGCTAACACTCGTTTTATCATTCAAGTTGGTTTGGTTATGACTGCTACACGCAGTTAGAGAGGACGTGGCAATTAGTGCCAAGGTGCCGTATTTAATAAACGATATGATATATCCTTATTATGATTGATTTAGATACTTGTTTTTAGTGCTCTATGAAATAGCTTAAAGCAGTTTTTATTACTGATGCTGAGGCTAGCAGTCTGTTGATATAAATTAGGACTTACGCAACAATCAGTCTAGGCGAGCGTAACTGCTCGCAGAGATAGTCA
>NZ_RRYV01000192.1 GCF_014861395.1 Psychrobacter sp. FME13
GTTCAATAAAAAGCGTATACACAGTGCATTGGGCTATGTATCGCCTTTTGAGTTTAAAGCAATGTACTATGATAAGCTTAACCTGTTAGGTCAAGTGGCTTAACTTAAATAAAAAGGTCTCAGACAAACCCGGTACAGTTCACTTTTACAAAAAACTAGAAGCACTAAACCTTTCGTTCGAAGACCTTACAGAACATAATTTAATAGACGCTAAGGTACACTTAAAGAAAATAATAGAGAAAGGTAAAATATATAGATTAACGGATACTGAGAAAACAGCAAAAGCATTCTACGTTCAGAGAGTTTCCCAAACTTTGTGTAACTGCTTATAATCCACTAACCGGAGAATAAGCAATGACAACTCAATCTGGCATTAAGAAACTAGCTGAACAAATGGCTGGTAGCATGAAAAGCTTCGATGACATCAAAGACCTCCAGAAGCAGCTCATGCAATCCTTTATCGACACTGCCCTTGAAGCTGAGATGGAAGACCATCTCGGCTATCCTAAGCATGAAAAGGCAGATAAGCCAAATAAACGCAATGGGCATACTAAAAAGACCGTCCGCAGTGACACAGGCGATCTTGAGATATCCGCTCCAAGAGACCGCAATAGCAGCTTTGAGCCTGTGCTGGTCAGTAAGCATCAAACCCGTATCTCAGGTCTCGATGATAAAATCATATCGTCACTACAGGCATAGCCTTCCGTCTTGCGCTTCGGGCAAGTGTGCCCCACACACTTGCTTATCCTCGCTCATACGCCAAGGGTCAAACCACCACCGAGATTGTAGAGAGCATTAAAGAGCTCTACGATGTCGATATCTCCAGTAGCTTAGTTTCAAAAGTCACTGACAACATATTAGAGGACATCACCGCTTGGCAGAACCGTCCGCTGAGCAGCGTCTATCCTATCGTCTATTTGGACTGCATCGTCGTGAAGATACGTCAAGACAAGCAGATCATCAACAAGGCTATCTATCTGGCACTAGGCGTGGGACTTGATGGCAGAAAAGAGCTGCTTGGTATGTGGCTCTCAGAGCATGAAGGCGCTAAGTTCTGACTGGGTATTCTCACTGAACTACAAAACCGCGGGGTACAAGATATTCTCATTGCCTGTGTTGACGGCTTAAAAGGCTTCCCTGATGCCCTCAACACCGTCTACCCCAACGCTCAGGTTCAGCTGTGTATCGTGCATATGGTACGCTATTCAATGAAGTTCGTACCGTGGACTGATAAGAAAGCCGTAGCGGCTGATTTAAAGGTTATCTACGGCGCTGATACGCTTGAGATAGCAGAGGCCAATCTTGAATCCTTCAACGCAACATGGGGTGATAAGTACCCGCATGTGGTTACCTCTTGGCGTAATAACTGGGAGGGCTTAACGGTGTTCTTTGGCTACCCTAAAGACATCAGAAAAGTGATTTATACCACCAATGCGATAGAGCCTTTAAACAGTGTGATTCGGACAGCGGTGAATAAGCGTAAAGTATTCCCCTCTGATCAAGCGGCGTTTAAAGTGGTGTATTTAGCCACCCAGCAGGCATCCAAAAAGTGGTCGATGCCGAGTCAACACTGGACGTCTGCTTTGAATCGCTTTATGATTATGTTTGATGATCGTATTAGGGCGTGTTGAACATTGGCGACAAATTAATGGCAAAAAAAATAGCGAACGGTTAGGGCGTGCTTTATCGCATGCGTGCTGGCTGTCCTTGGCGCGACTTACCCGAGTATTTTGGCAAGTCTAATACCATCTATAAAGCTTACCAGCGCTGGTTTCGCAGTAATAAGCTAATGGCATTATTTACGTTACTGATCAAAGACGCAGACCTTGAGTGGGTCTTTATCGATGGCACTCATATTAAAGCGCATCAGCACAGCAGTAGTGGCAATGAGAACCTACAATCCATTAGCAAAAGTGTGGCAGGCCGCGCGACCAAGATTCACTTAGCAGTTGATGCTCATGGCAATCCGATTACCTTTATTTTATCAGAGGGCACAACCCACGATGTCAAAGTCGCACCTGATTTAATAGACAAGGTTGACTTGAGTAATACAGAGGTTTTATGTGCCGATAAAGGCTATGATTCTGATGCACTACGAGCCCATATTGAACAAGCAGGGACGCATAATAACATCCCTCGAAAACGAAACACTCAGTCTTCTAACGACCATATGGACTGGGACTTATATAAAGCCAGACATCTAGTAGAAAACGCTTTCGCTAAGCTAAAACAGTATAGGGCGGTTGCCACCAGATTTGATAAGCTCAAGCAGAGTTATGAAAATACGGTCGCTCTTGCTTGTGCTTATATCTGGCTCAAATTATGAATGTTCAACACGCCCTAGATTAACTTAGCTTTGATACCTATTTTCCCTCGTCCAAGTTTCAACCACCATGCCGGTACGTATCCCTGAGCTTGATCACGTGACCATAGCGCGGTTAACAGCCCCAATCCTATGAGAGACACAAGGGCAAAAGTACTCTCTGAAATCATACCTAGAAAATATAAAGTAGACATAGTAATAACTATGAAACTATATGTGAGCCAACCTCTCACGCCGTACTCAATAAAAGCGCAGGACGTATCTATAAAACCTTTTAACTTACTCATCACTATTCCTCACTTTAAGCCGACTCTTATAGTTGAAACAATAGCACTGTGTTACGTTTTTATCAACACAAACCCATGTATGATAAATCGTTTCTGCTACATAAGAAAATCATTAGCAAATAAATATGCACTGATGATAATCAAAATATTATCAAAGCTACCTCTTCATATGTCTGAAATGAATACGTATTGAAATATAACATCAAACTGTCTCTGAATACGCTCATTTGACCCTATTGATTAATCCTACCCCGATATTAGCTAATGTTTTGTAGTCATAATCATTATTTACCTCCGCACCAGCTTGGATGAATGCTTCTTCAGCATGGTACATAGCTACTAGTAAAGCATCAGAAGGGTTGTGTATATCCATAATTTCAGGTAAGTAGATCAAACGTCGAGCATAGCGTGTTGGTGTATCGATATCATTAACTATGGCATCACTCGCTAGTGTTTCCAATCTTATACCCAAAAGTATATACATCACATCAAACCCTATATTCCAGAGCTTAACGACTAATGATGATGGCATATCTCGCTTGCCTGTTTCATAATTTTTATAGGTATTTTGATGAACGCCTAACTGGTTGTAGACATCAACTGCTTTCAAATTTAGACGCTCACGTTCTAATTCCAATCGCTTACCCATATCTTCAGGATTCATCTAACCCCCCTCAAAAATACACTCTCATGTAAACAAAATATTGACATACACTCAAATGTTAGTATTATTATACACTCAATTGAGTGAAACGTTTTAGAATAATATATTCTATCATAATAGGATACCACCAAAATGAAAGTGAGCACATTACAAGCTACGAACAAAGGACAGTTACATAAATCCAATCGTAAAGCCATACCTATTCGACTTCTGCCAGAACAACACGCTGAACTTAAAAAAACTGCAGCTACTGAGATTCGTTCTATGGGATTTATCGCATTACGGCGCTACCAAGCTGGTCTGCAATTAGAGCAGTCAAAGCAACCAACCTAATATATTGACACTGCCATCGCAAACACAGTCGAGATGACAGTGTCATTTTTGGGCGATGAGGGAAGTACCGGTCAGTACTTCAGAAATTATCAGCCATATCCAACAATATTCGTATTCACCCGACCCCTTTAGATCAGCGCTTATCAGATCAGTAGTTTCATCACTACTAGACATGAAAACAGTCAATCCATCGTAGGCATAAACCAAACCACTTACCAAACCAAACGAGCACTATTATGCAAACCATGCAAGATGATACCCGTAGCGAGCTAATCACTCGCCTCGTACAAGATTATGGTCTCAAATTCTCCAGCGACCGTCAGTTTTTGCGTTATGGCCGCTGCCCGTCATGCGGCAAAAAGGAGTTATTCACCGGTGCTGATGCGCCGTGGACGATCCAGTGTGGCCGCGCTAATAAATGCAATTACCAAGCATCTACTCGCGATATTTACCCAGACATATTCGCCAATTGGACGAAGAAAAACCCACCAACACCCAGCAACCCAAATGCCACGGCTGACGCTTATCTTCAGTCGGGACGTGGCTTTGCTATTGTCAAATGGCAAGGCAGCTATACCCAAGAAGTATTCAAAGACTTCTATTCTGATTTTACTTGTCCTAGTGTCCGTTTCAACATCACAAGCGAAGGGCAAACTCTAGGGTATTGGGAACGGCTGATAGAACCCGCCGCAAATATAAAAAAGGCCCGTGTACAAACAGGCTTTAAATTTAAAGGTCATGCTTGGCTACCGCCAAAGCTGCACCTACAGCATGGCATCTGGCCATATGTGAAAGAGCTATGGATTACTGAAGGCATCTTTGACGCCATGGCACTGACTGAGAACGGCTTACATGCCATTAGCAACATCACCGCCGGTAACTTCCCAGCGCACACCTTAGCGCAAATAAAAGCACGAATGGCAGAGCTTGGTAAGCCACTGCCCAAGCTTATCATAGCACTCGATAGCGACCATGCTGGACGCAAAGCCACTGACAAACTGGTGGCCACCGCACGCCAAAACGGCTGGGATGTCACCGCCGCACAGTCAAGTGAGTACAGCGACGGTGCAGACTGGAACGACCTACACAAAGCAGGAAAACTCACCAAGTCAGACCTTGAACGCTACCGCTTTTATGGTGAGCTGCTTATTGCTGAGACAGCAAAGGACAAGGCGCTACTGACGTACAACCAGTATGGCACCACTAGCTTTTATATGTTTTTCAACAGTTGCACCTACTGGGTAAAAGTAGACAGCGAGAGCTTTGATAAAGCCAAGCAAATGGATGCGGACAGCGAACCGACAGAGGATCTATTCAATACTGAAGAAGAATTAAAAGAAGCCGTACAGCTATGGCATGACGATCTAATGCAGTCTTGCATGACTGTCACCCAAATCATGAACTGTCAGCCACAAGCACTCTATTATCAGCAAAACCTTGTCACTGATGAGTCGTGGTATTTTTTTCGTATTCGCACACCACAAGGCGACACTAAAAATACCGGTGGTGTATCAGAAAGTATGCTGAGGAGATAAAAGGAGGGTGACAGCCAAAGCA
>NZ_RRYV01000193.1 GCF_014861395.1 Psychrobacter sp. FME13
TAGGCTTAGATGTGTATAGCTCATGGTTGCAATCTCACTTTGGTCGGTGGATAAAAACTTTGATGCTAGCACATCTAGGTCTTTTTTTCACCTTGCATTTGGTATTGCACTTCATGTGTTAATCTAAGTTCCCATTACATTTGATTATGCTGTCAAAAGATACTTTTTCATTTTTAACGATAGTTGCCTTATCCTGCCCTAGTGGGTGTTCGGCACTCTCTAGTCTGCTATCATTTAGATCGTTAGTAGGAGAACTAACTGAACAGGAGACCAACATTATCGAAAAACATATAGATAGCGGTTTTAAAGCTTTTAACATTTAGAGAGCCTTTTCATGATCGAAGGTACGTTCAAATTTGTTGGATCCATAGTCGATTTGGTCTAGACCAGCCAGTACAAATAGGACGAGGCTGCCGTCAGTTGCAACCACACTTGACCAATGTAAGTAAGGATTATATGTGGCTTTTCTTACTTGGATACCTTTAGGCTAACTATTAAAGCCGGTATTCAAATACATACTGTATTTTATCGACTATATTCGATTTTTATTTATGGACCAAAGCAAGGCTATAGACGCCCAAATTTTATGCAGTATAACGTCTATCCGACTCTTCATTTTAGATAAGACTTGTCATATATAGAAATTTATCGCAATATATTGACCAGATTTTCGACTATTATCCAATTTTCAATATCTTTTAACCAAACGAAAACGGTTTAATATTGGATATTTTGCCTTATTTTTTATAACAGATAACTGCCTGCTTCTATGACTTTTAAACCCCTACTCCTATCTTTATTGATATCACCTTTATGCACTTTATCTGCCTGCGCCAACACGCCTGACACATCAGTAGACAACAATGGCGTACCCCAAACTCGTAGCGATCTAACCGATGCTGAACAAAAGCAGCTTGATGACTTTGTCGCTAAGCAAAAAGCCAATATGCGCTTTATTGAAGGCGGTAGTTATGAGATGGGCGACTTTGGGCCAAAGCTTGATTGGACTGGTGGCATGCCAATTTCTAGTAACGGAGATAATAAAACCTTGCATAAGGTAACACTTGATAGTTTTAGTATGAATGCGTACAAGGCAACTTATGGTGACTTCGATATCTATAGCATGGCGACAGGACAGCCAAAAGAAGGGATGCAAGAGTATGCAGAAAAAGTACGCCAACCCAATGCTGCTGCGGGTATCGACTGGCAAACAGCTCAGCACTATTGCCAGTGGCTTGGAGACGAGCTAAATGTATCGATGAATCTACCAACTGAGGCTCAGTGGGAGTATGCGGCTCGTAATCGTGGTCAGTATGTGCTATTTCCAACCGATACAGGAGATATAGACGATGGACGTAATATATGGACTTTTGAGCAAAAACAGGAGATAAGAAGTAAATATAATACTAGCCTTGCTGTGCCTATAGTAGGTCTATATCCGCCTAATCCGTTGGGATTATATGATATGACCAATCAGAACTATGAATGGATGAGTGACTGGTATGATGATAATTACTATGCTGAAAGTCCAGAACATAGTCCGCAAGGTCCATTAGCTGGTAAAGAAAAAGTACTACGCAGCGTAGAGGCAAATGAAGGCGATGCGAGCACCATTAAGTTGATAGGTGCTGTAAGCGTAAAACGTTGGCATAAAGTACCCAATCCGCCTCTTTTAGACAATGACGCTGAAATTAATCAGAATGGAGACACTTCTGCACGCTGCGTTGCTAACAGCCCACAGGCTATTAGCTGACCACCTTCTCTTTTACAACTATAAACGCTAACTCAGGCAGATTTGCCCCCTCTCATAAATAACACCCCACTAATAATGACGCTGCATACACTACATAGAATAAACACATTGTGCGCGCCGCCCGGCATATACTCCATAAATGATGTGAAGAACTGACCCGAAAACACTGCCATCGTAAAATACGATAGATTACGACCACGTACTTTGGCAGCGCTTAACTCTACTGTCATGTGGTTCAGTAGCGGAATACTAAAGCCAAAGCCAATGCCGATTAACAGCGCGCCTATTATTAATATCAAGGTGCTGGCTTGCGTAAAGCAAACATATGACAATGCAAATGCTAAGAATGCCAGCGCCAGTACTTTGGGCTCATTCAACCATTTGATTATTTTGGGCATAAAACCTGCGGTAACGACCGCCACCAAAGAGATAAAAGCCAGCAGCTGACCGATTTGTGATTCGTTGTAGCTAAGCTCATTCATAGTGATGGGCAATAACACGGTTGACGTAAAAAATATAGTCATCGCTAAGGTTGAGATAAGATACACATTTTTTAGAGTCAGACCGCTAATAATGGTTTTACTGTCGTCTTTTACTATCTGTGCATTCTCTGCTGTAGCTGCATGATTACGCGGTACAAACAGTAACAGCATGGCTAAAAACACCCACGCCACCAAATAAATCGATAGCGGTAAGGCCCAAAATTGTGACGCAAGTAAGCCACCCAAAAACAAGAAAATGACCCCGCCAAGCTCGATGGACATGCCTTGTTTAGCAATCATTTTTAGGCGTGCCTCTCCCTGATACCACGTAGAGATGAGTACCGTGCAGCTCGCCATGACGACCGCCGTGATACCACCCAATAGAAACCGATTGCTAAACACCTGCGCTGGCCCATGTAAAAAATAAGCACTGGCACCTACAAGCCCATACAAAGATAACCCGATGATCAAGAGTTTGTACGCGCCATATTTATCGATGAGCTTTCCTGCTAGTGGCGCAAACACCACCGCACCTAATGACGGTAAGGTAATTAGCAGCACACTGTTATCAGTAATACCCAAACCTGCCGAAATGCTAACCAAGCCGGGTGCCAGTAACGTGCCGACCATAATGGTCAAACTGGCAATACACAATAAGGTAAAACTACCTGCGGTTTTTAACTGGTTCATATATGTCCTTAGTCGATAAAAAATAACATCGATATCTATGTACTGATATAACTGTACTGATATCACTTATTTTTTGGCAAACGCATTAAATACGGCACTGATGATGATAAAGAGGATACTGACCATCACTACCCCTGGCCATTGGTACAAGGCAAATGCTTTGACACCCGCCATAGACCCCAATGCCCCACCTGTGTAATAACCCAGCATATAGATACCATTGATGCGGCTCTGAGCGGCGGGATCGATACTAAAGACCCGAACCTGATTGGCCACTTGTGCACTGAATACAGCAAAGTCGATTAAAATAATCCCGATAATCAGCGACACCAAATTACCTGCAAACAACCCTGTAATAGCAAAGCCTGTCGCTGCTAGTGTCAGTGCCATCATCACTAGCGTTTTAGAGCCCAATTTATTGACCCATTTGCCAGAGGATTTGGCCCCTATCACCCCTGCCAACGCAATCACACCAAATAGCCCTGCCTGCTGCGCATTGTAATTAAAAGGTGCCTCGCTGACATAAATCGCTAGCGTCGCCCACAGCACATTGAATGAGGCAAACCAAAATGCGCCTGCCAAAGTAAATTTTTGCAGGGATTTATGTTTTACAAATAGTGATAAGCTACTTTTGATAAGTGGAAAGTAACGCAGCGTGGTATGCGGTGTATTGGTTGGCAAAAACACCCGAAGCAGTACCCCAAAGACAGCGGCAAACGCCGCAGACATCACAAACACACTGCGCCAGCCAAGTTGCTCACCTACAAACCCACTTAAGGTTCTAGATAATAAAATACCAATGGTTAGCCCCATCATCAGCGTGCCAAGCGTTGCACCCTTGTTTTCAGGTGACACCATGGACGCAGCAAATGGAATGAGCTGCTGGGTAATATTGGCACTAACACCGATCAAAAATACGGATAGTAACAGTATAGGCAAACTTGGTGACACGGCAGCAAAACCGCATGCGGCTACTAATAAACAGGATAAGATACCAATCAAGCGTCTACGCGCAATAGAATCGCCCAATGGTGAGATAAATAGCAAAGCAAACGCATAACCAAACTGCGTCAATGCCGGAATACTGCCCAGTTGTGAGTCGGTCAAATCAAACTCAGCACCGATGAGCGGTAAAATAGGCTGGTTGTAATATAAGTTTGCCGCCGTTGCCGCAATGGCAGCGGTCATTAACAGCAGAATAAACCGGCTTAGTGATTGGCTCGACGACTGGCTTGATGGTTGGTTTAGTACAGGCTTATCCATTATTTTCTCAGCTTAATAAATCATGCCACCAGTATAGAGCTTAGCAATCAATAACAAAAATGATAGTATATGATTGAATCCATACAAATAATGTATAGATATAAAAGTTAAGACTGAACGATGAGCTGATAAGATAAATTGATAAAAGGTATGGCTAATATGGATATAAAAACACTCAAAAGCTTTATGGCAGTAGCCAAGCACCAGAGCTTTTCAGAAGCAGCGCGTGAGCTATATACGGTACAACCTGCCATCAGTCGTCAGATTTCATCATTAGAGACAGAATTGGGGGTTGTCCTGTTTAACCGTACTTCTCGTGAAGTGACTATCACGCCCGCTGGCGAGCAACTACTGAAAGACGGTGCTGTTATTTTAGCCTTAGCAGAACAAGCAAAGATACAAGTGAAGCGAGCACATGATGGACAAATAGGCACACTTAATATCGCGCATTTGAGCTCAGCTTGTTTGACCTTTATGACCACACTGGTACGCAGTTATAAAGAAAAATTTCCGCACGTACACGTCTCGTTGTTTGAGATGACGGTGACCGAACAGATAGAAGCATTGGTGGTGTGTCAGAAAGTATGCTGAAGAAATAAAGGAGGGTGACAGCCAAAGCAAGATGATATATTTGAGGTTATGAAGACACAAATAGATATCAGCTGCCCCGACTGTCACAGTCCCAGTTTAAAGAAAAACGGCATAAAAAGCTATGGCAAGCAGAACTACCAATGCAAGGACTGCAAACGTCAATTCATTGGTGACCATGCCTTAACTTATAAGGGCTGTCACTCTAAAATAGAAGACATCATACGGCTAATGACGGTGAGAGGTTGCGGTGTTAGAGACATAGCTATTATAGCCTCAGTCAGTATCGGTAAAGTATTGGGCACCA
>NZ_RRYV01000194.1 GCF_014861395.1 Psychrobacter sp. FME13
AGCGCTATGATCTTAGAATGAAGCTGTTTGCTGGTATCATTAATTCCGAGCTTAACCTATGACTTTTGCAAGAGGTCTAATGACTGTCTGGTATTCCTATTAAAAAGAAAAAGATAAACAATGGCTAATGTACCGCCAAATACAATTGAGGTTAATAAAGAAATTAAAATATCAGATGGGTTATCACCAAATACAGCTTGACCATTGAGGGCGAATGGAACTATCAAAACAATAGCACGAAGAAGAGCTTTACCTGTACCTAATGGGCTACCATTTCTATCAACCACTCGTATTTTTAGAAGTTTTTTACCTAATGTTTGTCCACCAGCACGCTGACTATTGCCAATTCCAAAGTACAAAAGCATGATGGTAACCCCAACAAGCTGCCCCCAACCTCCCATTTTCACAAAAACACTTTCGAATATTAGTCCTAGCAGAAGTCCTACACATCCCAAAATTATCGTATCGACTAATAAAGCACCAAGGCGGCTATAAACATCTGCTATATACTTTTTCTCTTTCGTAACTGACATCAAAAATCTCAAGTTGGCACTAAAACAGCTAGCTTAATATAAAGCGCACTAGCAAACAAGAGTAGGCTTATTACAATTCAATCATATTTACCTACACCGCCACATGCCAGCTCCTAGGATAAGAATATATCCGATCTTCACCCGTATAGTCGCGCTGACCATTATCCACTAACCACGCGACCACTTGCTCACGTACCCTTCTACTATGAATTAAATTGATATGGCTCACACCATAAAACACCGCTTTATGACCATCTGGCACAAACAGGGCATGCTCACTGTCATCTTCCCCCAGTGCAGAGGCTACCGATACCAGACCATCACCTAACAAATCCGTCATCTTAGAGTCATAATGCGTTTCGACCAGAGCACTGGCAGCAAAGTAGGTTTTGATACCACTGGGCAAACCTGTAGGATGACGAAAGTCCTGTGGTAGCACGCTACGTCCCTCTAAAGACTTCCAATCAACATCACGGATACTGCCATGACGCAGATCAATAATACCAGCGCTACGCATATCGCCAAGCGTGGCAAGTGAACCGGCAAATGGTAGCTTTCCAATAATCTCTTGCACATAATTGCCAATACGCTCTAGCACTGCGCCATGATGCGGCGAGCCTAAGGTGATGAGATTTCCAACACGCTTCACCCAATCCAGATGATCTTGCTCACCATAAAACAGCGCACTACGAGAGACCAAACCACCCATACTATGACCAACCAAATCTATCTGACTGATATTAGGGTTACGGTCGACCAAATCTTGCAGTATTTGACAGAATTGTCGGCCGCTGTGAGAGATACGACGTCCTGTATTGTAATCTAGGTATAGCACAGTGATATCTGGTTGACTACGTTTGATTGCATCACCTAAATCATTGTTCTCTTGCGATTGCCAGCTCAAATAGCTCATGCACAAACCGTGGCACAAGATGACAACACGTCCTGATAACTCTTCACATCTTGCTGGTTCTTTAGGTGCTGGTGACTCTTCATGTGTTAACCGTATTTCATGGTCTAACTGATCTGTTTGTACTGACTGCTCCTTCTGTATTAATAGCTCTTCTTGTCCTAACGGTACCTCGCACTTTGGCATCCCCTCGCTATCGTATAGCATCATTGGCACGGCCAATGGGTTTTTATTATTAACGAGATGATCACCCATGACACCGTTCAATACATTGACGAGCTTTTTTAATGCATCAGGCAGGGGCTGAACTTGTTTTTGCATAACAATACGCTGATAGACTCTCAGCACCGATGCCAGATTACTGCCCACCATCAGCATGACCTGACGTACCGTGCCATAGATACGCCCAGTAATACCATGCTGCCAACTATTAATATGATTTTTATTGAAACGGCCCAAAGGACGCGAAATTACTTCGCGATGGATAGCCTCTACAATATCGGTCACCTCCACCACACCCGTAGTCGCCAGCTGTGCCAACCCTTCAAAAAACTCAGCCAAAGCAACTGGCTTCACCGTCGTTTTATGACCATCATCTGCCAATAGTTTAACCAGCTCATCCACATCGATGGCTGCCAGTTGATCTATCTGCTCATACACATCGCTGTGTGCTGGCATATCAGTCTCTGAGGCAAAATGCGCTTCGAGCTCATGACGCATACAAGCGTTACTACCAGTATTGCCATGGCTTATACGCTCATCATGACAACCATCTGGACTATTCATCACGTTGTTTATAGCACTCATTGTATTAGCACATTTAGCGACAAGGTAAGTTTCTATACTAGCCTTTAAACAACATAAATAGAAGGAGATGATTGGATTTTGAAATGCATTTATTGTTAGGGAATATTATCGCAAAGTACTGATAGACAGTTGATATTACTTGCCTTTTGAAAGTGTGATAAACACAAAAACCCCAAGCCATTGCTTGAGATTTTTTAATAAACAGCTCAGTTATCTACCTCTACCATTCGCTCTATATGGTGCGAATAATTTATGAGAATGATTCTGCCAATATCACATCACCATCATTTTTGGTGATCATGACCGTGGCAGATCGTGGTGTACTACCGCCTTTGACCGCACCCCAAGCATTACCTGGATGTTGGATATTAATAAACAAGGTCTTAAAATCTGGCGTCATAGTGATACCTGTGACTTCACAACCTTCAGGACCCACAAAAAACCGCTTAAGGTTGTCATCAGTCGCAGCCCTACCGATGCGCGTCTCTTGCCCTGTCGAGGCCGTTTTGACTGACCCATCATTCACTTTACCAGGCAGTGCCGCTAAAAGCATACAGTTAGTGGTGTCTGTATACGCGCCATCATCTGTCTGAATCCACAATACGCCGCGCGGGTCAAAAAACAAACCATCTGGCGATGACAAGTCATTATTGGCATTCAACCCTGATAGGTTCTCAGCAGATTTGTCACTAGGTGAAGCAAATAGATAAATATCCCACTCAAAACTAGTGGCTGCGTGATCGCCGTTTGTTTCGGCCCAGCGGATAATATGACCATTGTCGTTACCGGCAGCTTTACCTTCCACGTCATAACTGCGCGGATTACTGGCTGAAATAGGCTGATCGTCATCGACACCGCGGTTTTTATTATTGGTCAAGGTCACATACACCTCGCCTGTGATGGGACTGACCGATACCCATTCAGGACGATCCATCTTGGTAGCACCTAGTACATCAGATGCCGCACGTGCAAAAACCAGCACATCATCTTGACCACTGAAAGGCAACACAGTATTGGTGTTATCTAGCCCGTTTTGACCATAAACCAGCGGTTGCCATGTACCACTACCATCTTCATTAAAGATAGCCGTATACAGTGTGCCTTCGTTCATGTACTTATCGCCTGCTTTTAGACCACCGCCGATATCGTTTTTTGACCACATCGCTTTAGACACGAACTTATAAATATACTCACCGCGTGAGTCATCACCCATATAAAACACGACAGGATGACCTTGTTTAACAGGGGCAAACGCACAGTTTTCATGAGCGAAACGACCCAAGGCCGTACGTTTTCTTGGCATGGCGTTTTTATCAAATGGGTCAATTTCAGTGATATAACCAAAGGTATTAAACGCATTACGATAATCATCCATAGCCGTTTTGCCTGCGACGGTCATGTTCCAGCGTGCAAACTCATCAGCCATGGTAGCGTCAGCAGCATTAGGCGTATGCCACAAATAACCCCAAGTAGCATGGTCTTCTTTTGCACCATAACGCTCACGGCCATAGTTTTGAGCAGCGCTTAGCTGGCTTGCGTCTTTACCACGAGCGAATACGCCCAAAAAGTTTTCTTCAGTGGTCAAATACGTACCCCAAGGCGACAACCCTGCCCCGCAGTTATTATTGATACCACGTGTGGTCATACCAGTAGGATCAAACTTAGTCTTAACCAAATCAGAACCCGCTACAGGTCCCGTCAGCTGCGATGTTGTACTACTCGTGATGCGGCGATTATATTTAGAGTCACGAACCATCTCATAACCTTTACCACTGTCTCGGCGCTTCATCTCGACCACAGCCACCCCATGACAGTTGACCTCACGGCGTACATCACTGGCACGGCGAGTTTCTTTAAAAATAGGCTCAGCATTATCGTCTTCTATGACATCATAGCCAAATGGACTCAGTTCAGCACTGTTCACGTATTCATGATTCATGACTAGCAAGCCGCGCTCAGACGCTTTTGCATCGTAGTTGTTGCCCGTCTTGCCAAAAAACCACATGCCGTCATGGTTGTCTCCCATACGCCAATCAAATGACTCAGCAGACTGCTCGCGATTGTCTTTCCAGTCCTCGATACCCGACATCAGCGGTGTGCCCAATGGCAATATCATTTCTGCCTTGTAGCCGTCTGCCACGCTCATTTCTGCTGCGGTCGAATGCGCTACGGCAGTGAATTTCAAGGTCTCTGGTCGGCTTCGATTACCTTGTGCTGGGACAGCGGCATCATCGCCATTACGAATGGTCATGTTGCTATTAGTGTCTTTAGCATAACCAGCTAGTGGCAATGCGCCAAAAAAGGCGGCAGCGGTTAATCCTGTACCACCTTTTAATAAGCTACGACGGTTCAAGCGACGGCTGATAATGGTTTGAAAATCCATATTATTGGTAGGATTAGAATCTTCAACGACTTCATGAGCGAGATTTTGCTTGTTATTTACTTGCTCATTATTTATTTGCTTGTTGTTTGCTTGTTTATTGTTTAATAGGGTCATTATCAGTCACCTTGCTATTCGGCTGGATTGGCATAAAAAACATCGTGGCATTGCTATTAACAGCGCCAAAAAAATATGAAGTAGCCGCTATCCTACTTAGCATTCATGACAATATGTTGAACGTTAGATGACGGTTTAATGACATAGATTGAATGATACAGGTTTGACAGCACAGGTCTGATAGAACATATTTGATAATAGGCTTTGATAGTAAGACTGCACTGATAGTAGAAAACAAAAAATCCCAAGTCATGATGAACTGACCCCCAAATATTGGACGGTTTAGTTTATATCAAGGACTGAGTTCTGT
>NZ_RRYV01000195.1 GCF_014861395.1 Psychrobacter sp. FME13
CGTAACGCATAAAAATACCCCCATAAGTTGTGTCCAACTTATGGGGGTCGGTTCATCCATATCGTGGACGCTAGGGGTTTTTAGTTTCTATTTCTATAAGACCGTTCCTGAAGCGTTCACAGTTAGACCTAGCACAGGTTAAACGCAATAAACGCTGTCACTCTTAGCAAGCTTAACCTCTCAGCAATTTCAACGGTGATTTTAGGCCAAAACACGCCAAATGATTGCCAGTATCGCCATGATATAAAATAAAGGTGCCAGCCAGCCAAC
The DNA here is from genome assembly GCF_014861395.1 of Psychrobacter sp. FME13. Classification (GTDB taxonomy): domain Bacteria; phylum Pseudomonadota; class Gammaproteobacteria; order Pseudomonadales; family Moraxellaceae; genus Psychrobacter. Next base: position 271 of record NZ_RRYV01000195.1, read on the forward strand.
GACTTGCGTGGCAACAGCAATACTTAGTCCAAACCCTGCCAGTGCCATCCAGTCGCGGCGGCGATCATTGAGCATATCGGCGCGAATTTGCTGTATTTCACGTAGTTGACTGTCCTGACGCGATCCTTGTGAAGCAAGGCTTTGTAACCCTTGATCCAGTAACTTAGGAATATCCGTGGTAGATAGTAGTATCTCAGGCAGTTGCTGGCGTAACTGCTGCAAATTACGCATCGGATCGAGCTGCTCTTTGATCCAATTGCTCAAAATAGGTTTGGCAAGTGACCAAATATCAAGATCAGGGTATAAATCACGACCCAACCCTTCTACGTGTACCAGCGTTTTGAGCAATAGCATCAACTGCGGTGGAATACTCATATGATGGCGACGGGCGATATCCAAAATCTGCATCAATACGCCAGCAAAGTCGATATCGTTGATAGGTTTGTTTAACATGGGTCCGACAGTACGCTTCATATCACGCATGAGCGCATGCTTATCAGCGCTTGGTGGAATCCAGCCAGCTCGGCTCACGATATCAACCATGGCGGTAAAGTTATCATTCATAACAGCTAGCAGCATCCGCGCGACGATGAGCTGATCTTCTTTTGATAAAGTGCCCATGATGGCGCAATCAAGCCCGATATAGCGAGGTTCATGACCTAAATCAACTGCTGGCGCATCAGCATTCATTGTAGTGAGTGAGGGTGTTTCTACAAACACATTGCCCGGATGCATGTCAGCATGAAAGAAATTATCACGAAAGACTTGAGTGAAAAATATGGTTAGCCCTTTTTTGGCTAATGCAGCTCGGTCATAGCCCAATTTATCAAACACTTCGATTTGTGAAATGGGTACGCCTTGAATACGCTCCATCACCATCACGTTCTTGGCAGCATCATAAACTTCTGGCACATACATCAAGGCAGAACCCAGAAAGTTATTGCGCATTTGGATGGTGTTGTCGGCCTCAAGGGTTAAATCTAGCTCGTTGAGCATGACTTGACGATAGTCTTCGACGATATCGATGATATGTACCGCTCGTGCGGCTTCAATACGAGCCGATGCCCAATTGGCCAGTTCGAGGAGCAATTCAAAGTCAGTCACAATAGTCGTGCGAATATCTGGGCGTACCACTTTTACGACCACTTCACGGCCATCATGCATGGCGGCGGTATGTACTTGGGCGATAGATGCTGCTGCTAGTGGCTTTACATCAAAACGGGCAAATAAATTTTCAATAGATTTACCCAGACCGTGTTTGCTATCTTGGATTTGTGCAATAGCAACATCTGCGTCAAAAGGCTTGACTTTATCTTGTAGCTGGACCAATTGCTCGATAATCTCAGGTGGCACTAAATCACGACGGGTTGAGAGCAGTTGCCCCAGTTTCAAAAACAGCGTACCCATGTCTTCTATGGCATATTTGATGGCATTTGGTTGATGTTTCTTACCCCAAGCGGCTGGGTGCATGCGAATTAAACGTGCTAACGGTTGTAGTTGCGGCGCTTCTTCGATAGCGAGATGCGTATCAATGCGATACGTTGCGGCGATACGCCAAAGCTCAAATAAACGGGCGCGATGAGATAGTAGCATGAGGTATAAGTACTCTAGAAAAATTTAGAAATAGGGTAAACACTTTGCTGATCTATAGGTTTTGTTGATGTATGAATAATACAGTCAATAATAATGTTTTTTATCTACTGAATAGGCTATTGATGAAACGAGTTGTCAAGAAAGCGCGCCTGTTCTTCTTTGATAGCGGCCAATTTGGCTTCCTCACGTTCGACATCTGCGCGCAGCTTTAGCAACTGCTGCTTGAGATCATTTAGCTCTGCCGTGGCAACTGGATCAGGTGCAGCATTACCTGCTACATCATTGGCCCAGTCACTGACATCATCAAAGGCGCGTTTGGCATTATGTCGCAAGCTGGCTTTTAACTGCGAAATGAGCAGATGTAACTGACTGGCCATCGGCTTACCAATGAGCGGCTCAAGCTGACCGGCAACGTCGGGATCAAATCCTGCAACCAGCTGTTTAAGCTGCATCAACACTTTATAGTCACCAGCGATAGGCATATTACCTTCAGCACCACGCATCAGATTGAGCAATTGAGCAGGATTATCCACGGTAAGGGTACAGTCTGGATGGCTGTGACCCATACGTGCGTTTTCCATATTGGCCGCTTCACGCTCATTTATTTGACCACTTGGCTCAAACAAGCTTTCGGTGGTCACTGGCTCAAAACGTAGATGCTCATCAGTAAATAGCACATCTAGATGAATTTCGGGCATACCTATATTTAGCCGTAGCACTTTTCCAGCGAGCGGTGCTAGACCTGATTTGGTGATCTCATCGCTTGCAATGGCAAGGTTAATCAGTTTTTCGGCACCAGCCAAAAGTAAGACCGTTAGCATATGTCTCTCGCATATTTGATTGAGCGCCTTTAATAAGGCGCATCGTTAATTTGGATCAGTAGCTCATTTATCACGACTGTTAGATATGGCTAGGTTGCCCCTTATCACCAAGGTGTTGTCGTTACGCTTTAAAGCCACGATGTACGGCGACGATACCAGCAGTCAAGTTGTTATAGTCGCAATTTTCAAAGCCCGCTTCTTGCATCATTTGCTTGAGTGTCTGCTGATCAGGGTGCATACGAATCGATTCAGCCAAGTATTGATAGCTTTCAGAATCATTGGCGATCAGCTTGCCCATAATAGGTAAAGCGGTAAATGAATATAGATCATAGGCTTTAGATAATGGCTCAAATACGGGTTTTGAGAATTCTAAAATCAATAGGCGACCACCTGGCTTAAGTACGCGATACATGGATTTGAGCGCCGCATCTTTATCCGTGACATTACGTAGACCAAAGCTGATAGTAATCAAGTCAAAGCTGTTGTCATCAAATGGAGCGAGTGTCTCAGCATTTGCTAATACAAAATCAACGTTGTTGCAGCCAGCATTAATTAAGCGTTCGCGGCCTACTTCTAGCATGGCAGCATTGATGTCTGACAATACCACGTGACCGTTTCGGCCGACTTCACGGCTAAATACTTTGGCCAAGTCACCTGTACCGCCTGCGATATCTAATACGTGCTGACCTGAGCGCACGCCCGATAAGCTAATGGCATAACGCTTCCATAGACGGTGAATACCAAATGACATTAAATCATTCATAATGTCATATTTTTTGGCGACAGAGGTAAACACATCAGCCACACGTGCTTGTTTTTCCGCTTTATTGACTGTCTTATAACCAAAGTGAGTTTGTTCATTACCATCAGTATCAGGCGTGTGCGGATTGTTGATATCATCACGTTGATTAAAAAGGGTCTGCTTGGTGGTTTGTGTGTTTTCGTTATCTACGCTATTAATCGTATTGTTGTTTGGCATGGTGGTTTGTTGACCTTGTGGTGTTCCAGTTGGTAAGTCTTGGACTTGCGTGAAGTCATTCGTACTTGCAGTATGGTTGCTGTCTTTTACAGTGGTTTGTCGTGCTTGAACTTGAGCCGTTATATTTTGATTGTGAGTGATACTGTCTTTTACCAACTTATCTTGTAAATGAGCGTTGGTGGCGGGTTTTTTGTCGAGGTGAGAGTTGTTATTTGCAGTATCGTTCATGGTGGTGTCCTGTTATTCATTTTTATGATTATTTTTTGAAAAGCTATAAAGTAGTGATAAGTTAAGCGTACTATAATGGCTATGATACACCAAACGTCATTGGCTTACTGCCATTATCCATATCATGAACTTGATCAATAATTATCAGTTCACGCTTACAAAATGGCTCGATAAAATCACTCACACTTTTGAGAGGCTTCATGGCTTTGAACCCTGTATCAATAAAGTCGTAAAGTGGTTGGAATTTATAGCGATATGCTGTGCCTTTAGCCAGCGCAAACGCTTTCTTTAGCATAAATGAGTTTAGGTGCTTGTCAGTGCGATAACAGACTTCTTTTAGGTTGCTGATTTGTACTCGGCGCTCTCCAGCTTCATCGACAGCGCGATAGGCGGCAAGCATGTTATCCTCATTGACTGGCAAGTTTTCACTAAGCAACCACTGAGCCAAATGCAAGTCTAGCTCAATCGCTAAAATTGCTGCATGGATACCCATACTACCAGCTTCCAAAGCCGACTCTTTGGCTAGGCGCTCAAGCTTTTGGGCTTTAGGAAGAATTCGTTCTAATTGTTCCGCCAGTATCTTGAATTCATCACCGCCATACAACTGCGTCAAAAAGTAATCTGCCATCAGTTGATTTTTTGGTTGTTCAAATAGGTCGCTGTGCGTTTTTTTAAGACGCTGTTGTTGCCATGATTGTACGTCTTTCAGTTTGATGTCTAAAGCTTTGTCTTGATGGTGTGGTAGTGCCCAAAAACGGGTTAAATGTTGTTGCAGGTCGGCTAAAGCGGCCATGTTAATAAATCCTATAAAAAGTAAATAATTTGGTGGTGTATCAAAAAGTATGCTGGAGTAATAAAAGAAGGGTGACAGCCGAAGCAAGATGATATATTTGAGGTTATGAAGACACAAATACAGATCAATTGCCCCGACTGTCACAGTCCCAGTTTAAAGAAAAACGGCAAAAAAAGCTATGGCAAGCAGAACTACCAGTGCAAGGACTGCAAACGTCA
>NZ_RRYV01000196.1 GCF_014861395.1 Psychrobacter sp. FME13
CTAGGGCGTGTCCTCATTTTAAAAATGGTGATAAAAATGAGATAAATTGCCGTCAAACAAAGAAGATAGCGCAGATAATATCGAGATATTAGTCAGCTATTTGACGCCGTTTGGCAAGATTTAGCTATTTTTAACCCATTTAGATAACTATCGATTGAATTGAGGACATGCCCTAGAGTATAGAAAATTTGCATAGATATAATCGGTTGTCTATCGTATCAAAGCAATGCTTCTCAAGACAGCGTTTCTTAAAACAAAGCTTCCATACGTAGTAGGGCAGAAGGATAATGGTCTTTATCTTCTATTTCATCATTATAATAATTTAGCTCGGTCTGGACATAAAGCCACTTGCGCCAGACGGGTTGGCGGTAGCTGATAGCCGGACCATAACTGTTTAATCCTGATTTGTCACTTTCAAAGTAACCGCTGGCAGAGACACCATAAGACAGTTGTTTTTCGTGACCTAAATAATGGACTTGTCTGAGGTCGTTACTCCAATCTTTGCGCTCTTCATTATCTTCATTACGATAGCGAACGGTAGTACGGTTATTGATAAATCGATTTTTGTTTTTGCCATATTGCAGGTCGAGTGCGCCTTTGGCATAGTGTTCGCTATCAAGCCCATAGCGATAATAGCTGTCGGTACTTATGTCTAGATTGTTACTTTCGTACCAGTCCTTATCGATACTGACTTTGACATAAGGATCGTCGATTGAGCGAACCCCGACGTCTACATCTGTTTTTACACCTAATTGGTCTTCGATATCATCGGTAAAACGTGACCAACGCAGTGCAATAGAGGCGTTGTCTTCTCGAGTTTTGCGAGAGTCGATAAGTCGGTCTTTGCTATTGCTCGCTTGGTAAGTATCGCCAGTCGTGCCTTGCTTCAAAAAGGTATCGTCATCCAAATATTCATCACCGATAATCAGGCTGAGTCGTTTTTCTAGCACAGGTAACTGTAAGCGACCACGAATTCTAGGCTCGACAGTGACGTCGCTACCTGTCTTTGGGTCGTTGGCCCAACGTGTGTCTAGCACAACTCGTAAGCTGGCTTTGGCAGGTTCTTTCGGATCAGGTTCACCAAACCAGCCATCCATTTTGTGTGCCCATTCGTGCAATTGGTCTTGAACATCTTCACGGCGCTCATCTGTCCAGTCTTGCTCTTCTGGTACTGGTGGCAAGGGTTGCTCGGTAGAGATGTCGGTGGATTGATAGCCAAGTTGTTCGAGGTTTTCATCACGACTAGGGTTAGCGTCACTAGATGGCAAGTCCGTTTGTGATGTGACAGACGCGACCGCTTCAGGTTCTGTAGTAGTCTCGGTGTCAGCCAGTGCTGGCGTGCATAAGCTTAAACTAGCAAGCGTAAAGAAGGTAAGGGAGCTAAGGTTCACTGGTTTAATCATAGATGGCTTCAGTTGTTTTAGGTAGCTAAAAAGGGTAAACAAAAGTATTATGCCATAGGTCTTTAGTTATTTGAAAGTTGTGGCTGATGAAGTTTTAATTTTTAGCAGTTCAACGTGTGCTCATTTCTATTTTTAGTGCAAGGTCATTGCGGAATAGTCATACGAACACAGTGCTAACAAAAACGGCTAAGCAAAATGCTCAGCCGTTTTCTATTTTTTATAAAATGATACTTAATATACTTCAAGTATCAATGCGCCTCATCCCAGTTCTGACCACTATCAGTCTCAACCAGTAACGGTACTGCAAAGTCTACATTCCAACCTTTTTCGACAGCGGTTGTCTTTAATACATCTTGCATCGCATCGGTAATCAGTTGGCTTATTTCATCGACTTTATCCGCATCGACTTCAAACACCAATTCATCGTGGACTTGTAGCAGCATTTTGGCTTGCTCTTTTGGCAATACTTGATCGACGGCAATCATAGCCAGCTTAATCAAATCTGCCGCTGATCCTTGAAGTGGCGCATTAATCGCAGCACGTTCTGCACCTTGCTTGACCATACGGTTACTGTGCGTGATATCAGGCGTATAGAGTTTGCGGCCCAATATGGTCTCGACATAGCCTTGTTCATGAGCGCTGGCACGGGTATTAATCATATAGTCTTTCACACCTGGGTAGCGCTCAAAATACATATCAATATAGTCTTGCGCTTCATTACGGCTCATCTGTAGCTGCTTGGCAAGTCCAAACGCGCTCATACCGTATAGCAGCCCGAAATTAATAGCTTTGGCATTGCGGCGCTCGGTTGGGGTGACGTCTGCGACCTCTTTGCCAAGTACTTCAGCAGCAGTCGCCGCATGAATATCGAGACCTTCGTTAAAGGCATGAGTTAAGTTTTTATCACCTGAGAAGTGCGCCATGAGACGCAGCTCGATTTGTGAGTAATCGGCTGCGAGAATTACGCGACTCTTTGGTGCGATAAAGGCTTGACGAATTAATCGACCAGTCGCGGTACGAATTGGGATATTTTGCAAGTTAGGATCAGTTGATGACAAACGACCAGTGCTGGTTAATGCCTGATGGTAACTGGTGTGTACTCGATCCGTCTCAGCATCTGCGACATTATCCAATGCATCAGTATAAGTGCTCTTAAGCTTAGATAGACCGCGATATTCCAACGTAATATCTACCAATGGATGGTCGATTTTTGATAGGACCGCTTCACCAGTCGAGTATTGACCTGATTTGGTTTTTTTGCCACCAGCAACGCCGAGTTTTTCAAACAGCATTTCGCCTAGTTGCTTTGGTGAGCCAAGATTGAACTCTTCACCAGCGATTTCATACGCACGTTTTTCAAGCGCGATGATCTCTTCATCAAAGCGTTTTGATAACTCGTTTAGAAACGAACGTTTGATAAGAATGCCATTCGCTTCCATTTGGCATAGTATTTCAGCGGTAGGAATCTCTAACTCATGGAGTAGCTTGGTGTTATTGGCATCGTTCGCCAGCTCAACGCTGAATACATCAAACAACTGATAGGTAATGTCGGCATCTTCACAGGCATAGTCGCTAGCAATATCAATAGCGACTTGATCAAAGGTGACTTGTTTCGCACCTTTACCAGCGACGTCTTCATAGCTGATGGTTTGCGTTTGCAGGTAATGCCGTGCCAAGTCATCCATACCGTGACGAGTGGCGGCAGCATTGATCACGTAGCTGGCAAGCATGGTATCCATAGCCCAATTATTAGGCTGCTCATGAATAGCACCGACTAGGTCGATATCATAATGACTAAGAACGTGAGCATCGTATTTTAGATGCTGACCGATTTTGCCGATTTTTGAATTTTCTAAAATAGGTTTTAGGCGTGTCAACACCGTATCGCGATCGAGCTGTTTGGCCGTCAGCTCATCACCTTCTAGACTGTGCGTTAGCGGAATGTAATACGCTTCATGTGCTTGCGTAGCAAAGGATAGACCGACGATTTCAGCTTGACGCCAATTGATGCTAGTGGTTTCGGTATCAATGACGAAATGCGGTGCTGCTTCTAATGATTTGATCAAACTATCAAGCGCAGGCTCATCCAGTACAGTGTGCCACGCTCTATCAGGGTTGTGACCGTCTTTTATATTATCAATCTGATTTGACTGTAGCGACTTGGCGACTTGCGCTTGTGATTCGGCATTGGCTTGACTGTCAGCGACACTTTGTGAGCCGTTTGCATTGGCAGGATGATTTGGGTGGTCGAGCGACGCCAGCTCGTTTCTAAACTCAAGCTCATTATACAACTCGCGTAATTCGTCTATATGAGCACAAGGATCGGTATTGATTTTTAGATCGTTCCAGTCTTGACCGATACCTAAGTCTGTGACGATGGTGGCCAGTTTTCGATTAAAGGGGATATCGTCGGCGTGTTCAATCAGACCTTTGGCACCGCGCCCTTTGATAAAGCCAATATGCTTTAACATGTTACTGATATCACCGTACTCAACGAGTAAGTCTTTTGCGGTTTTCTTACCGATACCCGGTACGCCCTTAATACCGTCTGAGGCATCGCCCATTAGGGTCAAAAAATCAATCATCTGATTTGGATTGATACCGAATTTGTCGATGACTGCTTGGGTGTCGGTAATTTTACCTGTAAAACTGTCTTCTAATATTACGCAGTCATTCACCAGCTGCATCATGTCTTTATCACCAGTTGAGATGACGACATGATGACCTTCGGCGACGGCACGGTGGGCAAGTGTACCGATGATATCATCGGCCTCTGCGCCTTCGATACGTAGTAGCGGAAGACCTAACGCTGTGACTAAACGATGAATATAAGGAATCTGCTCTACCAGCTCTACGTCGATGGGCGGGCGAGCGGCCTTATAATCAGCAGACATATGATGACGAAAAGTCGGTGACTTGGTATCGAAGCAGACCGCCATATGGGTAGGGTGATAACGGCGCATCAGCTTGAGCAGCGCATTGAGTGTGCCACGAACGGCATTGGTGATCAGACCCTGTGAGTTTTGCATGGTTTTGGGTAGCGCATGATAGGTGCGAAACAGATAATAAGAGCCATCAACCAAGATAAAAGGCGGTTGGTTTTTATCGACATGACTGGTATCCATCGTCGCGACATTAGGCATGTCATCAAAGTTTGGCAATGCTTCAGGATCAAGCGCTTGGTGTGAATTGTGCTTGTTATCGTTATCGTCAGTATGGTTAGGCGTATGGTCAGTCATAAGGGTCACTTATCAGCTATTAGATAAAAATATAGGCTTATTATAACGATAAAATCAGCGTGTGCCGAACTGCTTAACCGTTACGAGATATTCAATATGTTTTATTAGAGTAGCTGATTAGGGCGTGTTGAACATTCAAATGTGGTGCTGGCAGTGACTATTTTTTAGACAATATGCAGTGAAATTTTTGATACCTAGTCATTCTAGGT
>NZ_RRYV01000197.1 GCF_014861395.1 Psychrobacter sp. FME13
TAATGTAGGGCATCTATACGAAGCAGAGCCTGATTTGCAGAATTTCTATAAAAGCTTAGACCCAACCAACAGCTTTAACCCTGGTATTGGTAAAATGTCTAAAACCAAACGCAATTGCTCATGTTGTCTATAAGTCGTTTAAGCATGATTCTGAATCAGTTATTTGGGGTGTGTCATCAATTAGGGCGCATCTTCACTTAATATTTATCGTTTAGATTGAGAACATGCTCTAAATGTTAAGTTAGGTTGTATCATATGTATTAAAAGCTGCAATACAAAAACGTATTGCAGCTTTTTTTATATCTCAAACTAAAATACGCTCACTTATGATTTAGCCAGCTGTATCTAGAGCCTGCTGACAAGCCTCAGCCAAATAAGGGTCAATACTGTCTTGCTTGAGCATCCATTTTAGATATCCAGCTCCATCGGAATGGGTTGCCAACTTTGCAATAGCCTCACCTTTATATTTGCCAAAACTGAAATGCGTGGGTATGCGTGCCATTTGGCTAAACTCATATAAGCTCTCTGCATCAGTGATGACATGGCCTTGGCTATTGGCTAAATCAATCAGACTACCCAGTACCAACTGAGTGAAGTAAATATCATAAACAGCAGCATGTGCATGTTTTGCTTGCTCACGTGCGATATCTCGATGAAAGAGGTAGAGAAGAGAGACCAGCTTATGGCTTTCTAGCGTAGGTAGCAGATAGTTAGCCATCGCATTGGTGCATATCAGCTTAGGCGTATGTGTCACGCCTGCATTTTTTAGAACGGCCATATCAAAATCAATATTATGACCAATCAAATACTCAACACTACTGGGCAGTCTAAAGTCTGTATGAGGAGGCTCATTCATGATATCTTCTTCACATATATGTGACACTGCCATAGAGCCCAAGCTGATTTCTTTCAGAGGGTTAAAACGCTTGGATCTTGGCTCTTGTAGTACCTCTACCTTGCCATTGTTGATATTCACAATAGAGTAGGCGGCTTCAGTCATGTGCGGCTCAACAAGCCCTGTGGTTTCTGTGTCGAGTATATAAGTGGTCATAATGGGCCTTGATAAATGTGAGGAGCTCAGTGGTCTAATATAAATGCTTGTATTATAGCAGTCTATAGTTACTCCATCATAAAAGTATTGCAGCGTTAACCTGCTTAGATGTACTACTTATCATCAATTAGTAAATATGCTCCTGCCGTCAAATCCGTAAATTTATCCTGTATAAGTAGAATATTTATTCGCTTATTTGTATCAGTACCAGTAAAATGCGAGACTGTTTTCTACACGAGTTTATGAGTAACCAATGATACGTTTAACTGAAATTAAATTGCCATTAAATCATGCACCTGAAGATCTAACGACTGCGATAACGACCAAGCTTAAAATTTCTGCTGAGCAGATGGCATCATTTGTGATGTTTAAACGTGGTTATGATGCTCGTAATAAAAGAAATATCCAATTAATTTATACGCTAGATGTCACGCTGACCGACTCGGATTTGACCAATGATTTACTGGTGCAATTTGAGTCAGACAACCATGTTAGACCAACACCAGATACCAGCTACAAATATGTTGGTCAAGCACCAGAAGACTTAACTGAGCGTCCTATCATTATTGGTTTTGGTCCCTGTGGTTTATTAGTAGGACTCACGCTTGCTCAAATGGGTTTTAAACCCATTATCATTGAACGCGGTAACGAAGTAAGACAACGCACCAAAGATACCTTTGGCTTTTGGCGTCAGCGTAAATTGAACACAGAATCTAACGTACAATTCGGTGAGGGCGGAGCGGGTACTTTCTCCGACGGTAAACTGTATAGCCAAGTAAAAGATCCAAATCATTATGGCCGTAAAGTCATGACGGAATTTGTTAAAGCTGGCGCGCCAGAGGAGATTTTATTTGTTAGCAAACCGCACATAGGTACTTACAAACTAGTCAGCATGGTAGAAAAAATGCGTGCTGAGATTATAGAACTCGGTGGCGAAATTCGTTTTGCTACTCGTGTCGATGATATCCATATCAAAGACGAGCAAATCACAGGCGTTACCTTACACAATGGCGAACGGTTAAACAGCAATCACGTTGTTCTTGCTGTTGGTCATAGTGCCCGTGATACCTTTCAAATGATCCATGATAAAGGCGTGTATGTTGAAGCAAAGCCTTTCTCAATTGGCTTTAGGATTGAACATAAGCAGTCAGCCATCGACCAAGCACGCTTTGGTGATAATGCTGGAAACGAAATACTTGGTGCTGCGGATTACAAACTGGTTCATCATTGTAAAAACGGTCGTTCTGTTTATAGCTTCTGTATGTGCCCAGGTGGCACCGTCGTTGCTGCAACTTCAGAAGAAGGCCGTGTTGTCACCAATGGTATGAGCCAATATTCAAGGAACGAGCGTAACGCCAACAGCGCAATTGTTGTGGGTATCGACCCAGAGCGAGATTACCCAAACCATCCTCTTGCTGGTATCGACTTACAAAGACAACTAGAGACCTTAGCGTTTGAGTTAGGTGGCAAAGACTACAATGCACCAGCGCAAACCATTGGCGATTTCTTAAAAGGCAAACCAGACTCAGAACTCGGTGATGTGAAGCCGTCTTACACTCCAGGTATTACCTTAACGGACCTAAGCAAAGCGTTACCTGATTTTGCCGTGGATGCCATACGTGAAGCCATTCCAGCGTTTAATAGAAAAATCAAAGGCTTTGCATCTGACGATGGTTTACTAACGGGTGTAGAAACCAGAACATCGTCACCAATCAGCATTAAACGTAATAAAGATCTCCAAAGCATTAATACCAAAGGACTATTCCCTGCAGGCGAGGGCGCTGGTTATGCAGGTGGCATATTGTCAGCGGGAATTGATGGTATCAAAGTGGCTGAAGCTGTGGCGAAATCAATATTGAATATAGATTAAGAGCGGCTTTAGGTGATTAAATATTGGGGGTTGTCCTAGGGCGTGTCATTAATTAATACATTTAGTGGCCTTAAAATGGCTGAATTTTGCTAAACATCGTCAGAAATTTTGTCAATATGTTCATATTAACGGCAATTGCTTTCTTGTTTATCTACAATTTTTCTCATTTTAAGCTTCATCATCTACTTGATGACACACCCTAGTTTTCTAAGTCACCTGAGCGGTGATGAAGTCAATACCGCCACGCCCACACCCATTGGTCTTTTTCTAAGTCACCTGAGCGGTGATGAAGAGAGGTTATATGTGGCTGTATGACAAAGACAATTTCTAAGTCACCTGAGCGGTGATGAAGGAGATTTGCAATCACTTCAACACGTTCGACAATTTCTAAGTCACCTGAGCGGTGATGAAGTCTTTTTTGCTTTCAAAGTTATGACGCTTGTCTTTCTAAGTCACCTATGCGTTATATCTAGTAGATAGTATATAAATAATGTATAAAGTATATAGAGTAAGGTTTGGTAGGAGAAAAATTTTTTATATATATAATATACACTATATAAAATACATGTTGGTTCAAGAAATTTTGCATAATTTATAATTTGATCTATAAGGATTGCATGAGTTGCTTCTGAAAGTCTTTGATATCATCGAAGCTGTTAATGCTGCTAGCTATTTGTTAAGCCAGTTTTCTAAGGTCGGTTTGGTTAGTCATTGCTTACTCTCCTGTTAGTGGATTATAAGCAGTTACACAGTTTCTAGGAAGCTCCCTTTTCCTCTCTAAAATCATTTACCATAAGCTCCGTTATATGATTAAAGCTAAACCTATATGATAAGCAATATTTAGAGAAGCAGATAGAATAGTTAATTTCCCCTTACGCAGGGGCGACAAACGGACAGATATCAGAGAAATTTATCTTAGCAGTGGAATTGATGGTTTGAATGGTATTATAGCGAAAGAGAAATACGAATATATCTATATAAAATTGTGAGGAAAAAATATGAAGTTAAGTAAAGCTCGAATTCAAAACTATCGCAGCATTATTGATACTGGTGAATTTGAAATTGAAGACCTAAAAACAATAATGGTTGGCCCTAATGAAGCAGGAAAAACAGTTGTACTAAGAGCTTTGCAACAGTTAAATAAACCTGATGAAGTAGCTGGATTTGATATATTAAGAGATTATCCACGCTCAAAATATAATGATATTAGTTCTGGAAGAGTATTAGCTGAAGATACCATTGTAGTAACAGGTTGGTTCAAACTAGACGAAGCTGATAAAGCTCTTATTCCAAAGCCATTCCATGATTGTATATATAAAGTAGAAAGAGCTATTGATAATCAAAGTTATCACTCTATAGAAAATGGGCCGTCAGCCATATATTTTTCAGACATCAGAGGCGGTTTATTAAGGTTAGCATCACATCTGGATAAGCAATATTTTGTTGAAGACCCAGATGAACAAATGAAGAAGCCAAGTAATATTTTAAATGCAATCGTTAATGAATGGGTAGACTCTACTGAGATATCAGGAGATAGATCCCGTTCTTTGGTTAGCTTTTTAGATAATTATTATGCTCTTATTGAAGAAGACAATACTAAAGAAGAAAAGAGACATGAAGAATTAAGAGCCAAAGCAAAGATTGGTGAATCGTCCGATCTAGTCCTTGACACTCTGGATGCAAGAATGCCAGTTTTTATTCTTTTCAATAATTACTCAAAAGTAAAACCATTAATTAACCTAGATCATTTATACAAAAGGTCAGAGAGTGGTTTGTTAGATGATGAATATTATGATTATGGGAACTTATGTCTTTTAAAGTTTCTAGGATTCGATGTAAAAGAACTATCTGACTTTCGGAGTTTTTCAAGGTAGTTGTCACCATCAAGCTAAATTAAGCGGCTTGTAATCT
>NZ_RRYV01000198.1 GCF_014861395.1 Psychrobacter sp. FME13
CGGCCTTATCAGAGAGTACTTGCCTAAGGGTTGTGACTTTAGACAAGTCTCTGATGATGAGATGCAGGACATTGAGAACAAATTAAACAACAGACCAAGAAAACGATTAGGGTTTAAGACGCCTATGCAGGCGTTCTATAATATTAATTAGCGTTGCACTTGGTGTGTTAATCTAAGTTTTAATACAAGCGATAAGCGCTTGAGTTATTTATAGTAATCATCGTTTTTCTTTAGCCACCAGTTCATGTTGTCCTGACGCTTAGATCGGAACGCTTCTAGTTTTTCTGCAACGGTTTGATTGTGCTGCCGCGCGGTATCGAGCGCAAACAGAATGGGTACTGAAGACAGCACACCAAAACGTATTTTTGATTTTGGTAAGTTTAGTCCATCACCGATATCATCGCCGACTAATGTCCGTGTCACACTGGCATTGACCATCTCAACGAATCGCCCGCGTCGATTGTCCTCCCCCATAATCTGGCGCGGTAAGTCGTGCAGGGCTTTTGCCAATGGTTGTCCCATTTTAAAATCAAGCTGCTGAATAGATAGGTAGGTATAGAGCCACTCCCAGCAGGCGGCCTCATCTTTTGGTAAGCGATCTAAGTCAACGCCCATCCAGTAGCTGGCGAGATTCCATAGATGCAAGATCCCTTCCGCTTCTTCGGTGCTGATGCGCGCACCCAGCAGTCGTAGTCCACGCATGATCAACAATGAAAACTGTAAATGGGTGGCAATCATATCGGTTTGATTAATCGGGATGCCCCAGTAATCGGTGTTCCAACTGCCATCAGGGTTACGGTGTTGCTCAATATCTGAGATGACGTCTTTGGCAGCATTGCCTTTACCTTTGAGCAAGTTTTGTCGTACCAAAGTGTGAATTTGACGCACCTTGATTGATTGTCGCCAGCCTTCAGAGCCAATCGCCAATACTTCAGCAGTAGATTTTTGGCCATTATGTACGCTCGCTTGAGGATGTTCAGAAACAGCCAGTATATAAGCGTAAGTACGCATTAATCGTGGTAGGGCATCATGCATCAATGCGCCAGTTTGAATGAGCGGTAAAGAGAGCGCAGGAATGCTATAGCCTGCCATCAATGCGACATTGC
Organism: Psychrobacter sp. FME13; assembly: GCF_014861395.1. Classification (GTDB taxonomy): domain Bacteria; phylum Pseudomonadota; class Gammaproteobacteria; order Pseudomonadales; family Moraxellaceae; genus Psychrobacter. The sequence goes on from NZ_RRYV01000198.1 coordinate 1,107, forward strand.
GCAATAACCAAATCAACATCAGTGGATAGCGGCGATAGGCGACCGCACCAATTTGTGCCAGCTTTGGATCGAACCAATCTGGCTGGCTACTCAGTTGCTCTGTTAAGGTGGTAAATGATGGGTTCTGTATGAGGTCGTTATCTACTTTTTCGTCGATGATGAGCTGCTGCAAGGGCTTTGCAAAACGGATGCCTTCAGTGGCTAATGCGTCCGCTAATGGATCGCCAATATCATAGCCTGAGACGATCTCATTTAATAAATCTTGTGAGAGGACAAAGTTTTTGGGTAACAGATAGCGCTTGACCCGCTTTAGGACTTGTAAGTCGCTGTGATCATCAATCGCAGTAGTACGCCCATGACGTAGGTAAGAGGCTGATGACGGTTTATGCTTTAGACGGCTATTAATAATATCTGCCCTATGTGTGTCAGTTGAATCCATAGCTATTCATCTGCTCTAATAAGTCGAGTTGCGTTTGTGCTGTATTGATACGATGTCTGGTTTGGCGTAGCTCGTTGGCGAGTGATAATAGACGTCTGCGTGCTTCTTTTTCATTGTCAAATTCCAACATCTCACCACTTTTAAGCCTGTCAAATTCTTCTCGATACTCTTTTAATAGTCGCTGATCACTTTCTAGCTGTTGCTCTAAATGGTATTGGTCAAGACCTTGCTGATTGGCTTGTTGCAGAGTGCTTGTTATCGCAGCTGGACAGACATTATTTAACTTACGCCCACGTCTGCCAAGGTTATAAGCGTTATCGGTCATACAGTATTGCTTGAGGCCTAATTGGCGACCGCGTTCCCATGCTTGGTAGTTAGGAGTGACGCTGGCTTTGGCACAAGCTTTGGCATGTGACGCTAAGCGGTCTGATTGATAACCTGATATGCCGTCGTTATAACCAATGGCTTGCCAGTCACCGATGAGGCACTCTTGCTTTGACAGCGTGGCACAGCTGGATAATAGAAAGATGCTACCAAAGATAGATAGGCTCAGAGAAAGCCGCCGTACAAGCTGTTGCATGGTAATCTCCTATAACTACTGACGCTAATCGAAACATCCTCACATTAAAAATATGCTTGTCAGTATGCTGTTTACGGTAAAAACGTCTTCCGCTTATATTAGCGGAAGCATTTTTAATGATGACGCGTCCTAGGTTAGATTTTTAGATCAGAGCTTTAGATCAAAGCTTTAGGTCACCGTTTTATGATTGCGGACGAGTCAAATCAACTGAGGTGCCACTCACATTGTCTTTTAGGGTGACTTTAAGCATGATATAACCTGCGATGCCAGAGACGATTGAACCCATGATAATACCGAGGCGCTCATCAAATAAGGTGGTTTCGCCAGCAAATGCTAAGCCGCCGATAAACAAGCTCATAGTAAAGCCCACACCACATAATAGTGCCGCGCCGTAAACTTGCTTATAGTTCATACCTCTAGGCATGGTTGATATACCGAGCTTAAAGATTAACCAGCACATTATCATGACACCAACCTGCTTACCGATGAATAGGCCAGCAGCGATACCAAGGGGGACTGAGTGGAATAATTCAGCGACGCCTGCACCTTGAAGCGAGATGCCAGAGTTGGCAAATGCAAAGATTGGTAAAATCCCGAAAGCCACCGTATTGTGTAGGTCATGCTCTAGCTCTTCAAGTGGAGAGTGCTCAGGATCCGTACGGTCAAACATCGGAATAAACAGTGCTAAGACCACACCAGCTAAAGTGGCATGAATACCAGACTTGAGCACGGCAACCCACATAATCACACCAATGAGCAGATAAGGCGTGATACTAGTGACGTTGCGGCGATTGAGCATATACAAGAATGGCAGACACAAACCAGCTAACGCTAATGATTCTAATGACAGCTCACTGGTATAAAATAGCGCAATGATTAAAATCGCACCAATATCATCAAATATGGCAATGGATACTAAGAAGACCTTTAGAGAGTTGGGTACGCGACTACCAAGTAGACTCAATATCCCGAGAGCAAAAGCAATATCGGTTGCCGCAGGAATGGCCCAACCTTTCCAAAATTCTGGTTCATGGTAGTTAAAGAGCAGATAGACAATCGCTGGTGCAATCATGCCGCCCAGTGCTGCACCGGCGGGTAAGATGATTTGTTTGACGTTGGATAGCTCACCGATTAAGACTTCGCGCTTGAGCTCAAGACCAACTAAGAAAAAGAAAACCGCCATCAGACCATCATTGATCCAGTGGTGGGCGTCTTTAGCGATGGCAAAATCACCAATTTGGATAGCAACAGGTGCGTGGATAAAGCCTTCGTACCACACGTGAAGAGGGGAGTTAGCAATAATCATTGCAGCAACAGCAGCCAAGGCTAAAACGATACCGCCTGCTGCCTCAAATTCAAAAAATGCTTTAATCCTTCGTATTGCCATATCATCCTCATCTACTAAAAACTAATTACAAAATAGTTCAATAACTTCAAGCGTCTATACTACTGCCTTTTATCAGGTGGTAGATAGACAAGAACAGTCTCTCATACTCTTATTAATATACACAACAAAATACGTCTTAAAGTCGTTTGTTACATTCTTGAACCAGACGACTCTTATATTAAGTATTTATGAAGTGGTTAGACAAATTTAACAGACTTTGTCATGTTTTTGGTTTTTTTTGCCCCTTTATCTTTATAATGAGCGATATTAGCAAAACCAATAGTTATCCTAAATGCTACTTCAGCAGCAACTTTAATAATAGTATTTTAAATTCAATTTCCAAAGCCAAGTTTTAAGGCTTTTTCTTTTTTATCATAAATTTTGTAGGTCAGTGTCATGGATTTATCGCTCTCGTTAGAGGTTATTTTAATGCTTACTGCGGTGGCAGCATTGGCAGGATTCATCGATGCCATTGCAGGCGGTGGTGGTTTATTGACTATACCAGCGATGCTACTAGCGAATATCCCACCAGTATTGACACTTGGTACTAATAAATTGCAAGCTGCATCCGGTGCGTTGGCGGCTTCTATCACCATGATCAAAAAAGGCGTGGTGAAACCAAAACGTATAAAAGTGGCTATTATTGCCGCGTTTCTTGGCTCTGTTGTTGGGACAATTGCTGTACAGCTATCGCCGCCAGATATACTAGAAAAGTTGATTCCATTTTTAATTGCCGCCATTGGTATTTACACCTTGTTTGCACCTAGGCTTGGCGAGGTAGAAGCAGCACCGCGCATTAGCGAGAGTAAGTGGCAAAAAATCGTCGCACCGATGATCGGTTTCTATGATGGTTATATTGGTCCAGGTACGGGTATGTTTTTTGCGCTTGGTAACGTGGCACTACGCGGTCGTCAAATCATTGAGGCGACAGGTGCTGCCAAAGTATTGAACTTATCGACCAATATTGGCTCGTTAATATTTTTTATATTAGGTGGCAATGTGTTGTGGAAAGTAGGCTTGGCTATGATGGTCGGGCAGACGATAGGTGCATACTTTGGCTCACATATGGTGGTTAAAGGCGGTAGCAAACTTATTCGACCAGTGATTGTGTTGGTGTGTTTGGCAATGATTACTAAATATGTTTTTGGTTAGTTGGGGCGTATTGGTTACACTTGCCTTCCTTAAGATCTTCATCTTATGAGTGGTGTAAGCGTCAAAAAAAAACCTCAGCCAATATGAACTGACCCCCAAATATTGGACGGTTTAGTTTATATCAAGGACTGAGTTCTGT
>NZ_RRYV01000199.1 GCF_014861395.1 Psychrobacter sp. FME13
CAATTTGCCAAATTTGTCGATGCAGTTCCGCACGTTGTTGGGTACTTGTCATGATAAAAATCCTATAGGAATAATGATGGGGCTAGAAGCCCCTTATGTTTTGTGTAACTTAAATCGTTATTGAGTACGCTTTGATTAAGAGCAATATACCTTAGCACTGCTAACCGTTTTTGGTTCTATTATATGGTGCTGATATAGGAAACAGTGCTTGTTTTGCCATGGGCATTTTCTTTACAGCTTGCTTCTGCGTCTGTCTTAAGAAAACAAGCATCTGATGATACTAGTAAGGTGCACAGCGTTCGACGATATGTATAATTTTTTGAGTTTTTTATACATATCCTTTTTATAGGTATAGAAAAACGAATTTTTTATACCTATCGCTCAACCAATTTTTCCTCAATCATTTCAGTCAACAACTCAGTCACCGTTTTTCGGCTTTCAAGCGCGTACCGCTTGAGCGCAATGTGTTTATCTTCATCTAAATTAAAATTCACGCGTACCGTCTTTTTGGGACTGTCCGTCACATCCGATAAAGCCAATTGATCCTTAACGTTCTTACTAGGACGACCTGCTGATAAACTCATGACTTACTCCTCACCAAAAAAGATTTGAATCTCACTGACCAATGCGGTTATCTCTTGTAACGCATTGCTACTAGGCGATTCGGTATCAAATACTGTCTTACCAAGGGCGGCACTATTAGGATAAGCAACTCGCTGCATCACTCTGGTCTCTAATACCGGAAGATTATAATCAAGCAGCGCGGTTGCAACCTCTTTACCAATATTGGTATTTTGAATGGCGCGTGAGACGACAAAGGCTGCCTTTAGTTGGCCATCCATCATCTCAATACGCTGCTGCACTAAATCAACCAAATCGCTGGTTGCCCAGATATCATAGGGGCTCGGCTGCACTGGAATCAATATAAAATCAGCCGCTTTTATAGCAGAAATAGCCAGACTAGTAGCTTGCGGCGATCCATCGATCACCACATAATCTTTATCAGAGACGCTTTTTAAATCTTTATCAAGTGTTGGTCTGTCGAGCCCGATCACTGGTACCGGATTGTCTTCATCAACCGCTCTCCAGTCACGCGCACTGCCCTGCTGGTCACTATCCACCAACAAAACACTATGGCCTTTTAGCTGTAAGCCACGAGCCAAATGCGTTGCGATGGTAGTCTTGCCGCTGCCACCTTTTTGATTTAATACCGCGATTACTTTCATAAATACAGATCCCTGTAGCACGCATTAAGTATATAAGTATATAAGTATATAAGTATATAAGTATATAAGTATATAAGTATATAAGTATAACTAAAAATGTACGTCACATCACTACTAATAGCAATACTTCATAGTCAAAATAGCATCGTCTTTTCTAACTAGCGTCTATCCATTATGATAGACGTTCTGCATTAAAGACAGCATAATAAACTGCCTACTACTAGATAAATTACCGCTATTGAATATCAATTTGAGCTACTAAAAGGAATACGTTAGCCACTCATATTCGTTATAATCCGCTCACCAATCAAAACCACTAATCGTTAATGAGGAAACCACTATGGTGAAGTGTCACTTATCGACCATCATGGGCGAAAGACGCCTTAAAATTGCCGATGTCGCAAGGGATACTGGCATCAATCGTGGCACCATTACTCGCATGTATCATGAAGAAGCCACTCGAGTTGACCTAGATGTCATCGAGTCTTTATGCACGTATCTTAGAATCAATGTTGGTGATTTATATGAAATCATAAATGAGAACAGCAGTGAGTCGCCTGAGTAAACACACTCTTTGATAAGACATTATAAACTTCAAAAGTACAAAAAGACCTATAGAAGGTTATTTTCTCTTGCAATAGATTAAAATATAGGTATAATTTGACCTGTAGTAAGTCATTTTATCCATTATTAACACATAATAATCTGCAGGAGAATACTAATGAATAACAATCTATCGCGGCTCAACAGCTGCACATGGTTTAGTAACAACGCTAAGTCTTTAGCCTATCAACTGTTATCAAATCTACAAGTACAACAGGGGACACAGTTAGCATCATTACTTAGCGTTGACTCTATTCTTCATAATGACGAAGCAGTCTATGTCTGGGTGCAACGACAGTTAGATGCTGGACTTGTGATTGATGATTATACGTTAAGCACCCTTGAAACCGCCTTTATAGAGTTGGTCACAGCTCATACTGACCAAGCAGCATAATCGTTTTAGATTAAAAAGGCCTCTCTTATGACCGATAGAGCTTGATATTTATTGCCTTAATAGCCAGTTGTCACCATCTGGCTATTTTTTATTAGCCGATACCATATTTATTGTCACGCTTTTAACGATGATAATTTTGGTGACTGCCCTGATCAGAATAATCTGTCTCACCCAAAGAAAAATCTAGTGGACTCCTATCGGTCGTGCTCACGAATTTCTCCGATTGGCTCTGTTCCGTAGCATCAACTTTCATTTCCCCTTCCTCATGAATAGCTTTTTGACTCTTCTCTTTTTGTTGAATCTCAAATGAATCCTCTTCATCGCCTAAACCTATATCACCGCCTAAACTTTCAATCATGCTTTTGAATAAAAACTTATCAGATTTTCTCGTTAAGAAATCTGGAAAGTGAATCGCAAAATATTCTCGGATCATCTGTTCATCGTCACCTTTAGTTGCCAATACCTGACCTAAAAATGCGCCCATTAGAATTTTTTGCTTGTTCAGTCGCTTATCTAACTTTACCTGCTGAATCTTAGTTTGGCGTTTTAACTCTTCTAACCGTTGACGCTCTTTCAGCTTATTAGAATCTTGTTTATCAAATATAGATTCAGGCGCTTTATTATTAGTAACTGACATAGTCTCTCTCCTTATAAATAATATATCATTAACCCTAGCAAGGACTTCACCATCATTCAATCACTTATGATATGCTTTAACACAACCACATCAGACATCCGATATATATTATTTTATTGTTTAATGGTTGCGTCCCCCTGACTAAGGGCGAAGCAACGACTCAAAATTTAATCTATCCACTTCGTTACTATCTTAATTTTGAATCCTTCTTCGTTGGGGAAACCCCAAACCCCGCACACCACAAAAGACGTGGTGTGCAAAAAACCCAACATTAGGTTCGCTTATTATGACAATGGTTCATATCGATACTAAAGCAATTTCTCGAAAAGCGGGACAGTCGGCAGTAGCATGCGCCGCCTATCGTGCTGGTGATATTCTTGATGATGTTAAATACGGTAAGACCCACGACTATAGTAAAAAGTCTGGCGTCATGAGTAGTGATATCGTTTTGCCATTTGCGCTAAGAGCACTAGGTGTGAATGTCGATAGAGAGATGCTTTGGAATTTGGCTGAGGCAGCAGAGACTCGTTCGGACAGTCGAGTGGCGCGTGAGTGGCTGATTAATCTACCTTATGAGTTGTCTGAGCAAGATCGCCATTCACTGGCAATAGATTTTGCCCAAAAGCTGGTTGATGATATGGACGTGATTGCTGATGTTTGTATTCACCGTCCAGTGATGAAGCTGCCTTTTGATCCTGACGCTAAACCCAGCTCTAAGCGACTGCGTGAAGGGGAGAAAAATCCTGATCCGCGCAATTTTCACGCGCATATTTTAGTCACCACTCGAGCGCCCATCGTTGGGCCCAATAAAACCTTGGCATTTGACCCAAACCTTAAGACCCCGTTTGAGTGGTCTAATAAAAAACGTAAAAAACATGGTCTGCCGTCATCAATGAAAGAAATTAAGCGTATCCGTGGGATGTGGGTAGATACCGCCAACAAGGTGTTAGCACAACATAATCTACCATTGATGGATGCACGCAGTTATAAAGATCAGGGGCTTGATCAGCAGCCCACCATCAAAATGGGCGTTCATGCAACGGCAATGGAGCGCCGAGGCATCATGACCGAAAAAGGCAATACCAACCGAGCAATCAAAGCACGCAACAAACTGGTTGCTGAGAACCATATCAAACAGGAGGCAGACCATGAGCGACGAATCAAACAACTTAGAGACGGACTTACTCGGGCAACTGAGCAAAATGCAAGACTACATAGACTCATTGGAGGCACAAAACAGCGAGTTGACCTCACAAAACAACTTATTGAAAGCTCAGAACACGACATTGCGTACTGCACAGAACAATCTAACAGAACAGCAGATCGAGTTGACGACACAAACCGATGCATTGAAGACGCAAAACGAGGCGTTGCTTGGGCAGCTGAGCGATGCGAAAACCTACCAAAGTGGATTAATGGAACAGACCGAAGAAGCCAAAAAGCACAACAACGCATTGATCTCTCAAAACAGTGGATTAGTGCAAACTCAAAAAGAGCTGCAAACAGCGAATCAGTCGCTCAGGGCATCCATCAAGGCATTGCAGAGCGAGCAAAACCAGTCCCCAACCCCTTCGATGACGACGCACGACGAGCAAGAGCTGCTCGACTTGATCGACAGCAAAGACAAATTGATCGAGACACTCGAGCAAACCGTTATGAAGATGAGAGAATCTTTGAGTATGTTGAACGTATGAAGCTGCATCTGGCGATGCGCTTACTACAACGTCATCATGAGTCGATGACAATCAGATGGGCACAAGGAGAAACCGCAGAGAACACGCCTGATAAATTTGATCAGCGACAAGTAGCCGTACTCAGCGAGTTTGCAAAGCACCATGGTATTGAGAGCCATGATAAAGCAGTGGAATTTACAGCGCACTTACGCCAAGTGGCCAAACGTTTTGATCACACGCTGGTTGAGAACAACAAA
>NZ_RRYV01000019.1 GCF_014861395.1 Psychrobacter sp. FME13
CTTTTACATCAATTATGGCTACGTCTGATGCCAGCATACTTTTTAGAACACCACCGGATTTCAATCATCTTGCCATTTATTTTTCGCATCAAAGGTATATGGCCGTAATTTTTGCTATCAATACTGGCGAGTGCGCTAGCCGGGTAAGCTTCACCCGTAAAGACCATATTGGCGGGAATAGGTAGTATCACCGCCATATCCCTAATGTCTTTGTCTAGTGCATTGGTATAAGTTGCTTTGTATTGAACGATGGTGCCAGTGGGTGCGGTGCGTATCGGTATATAGCTGGTTTAACCTTCAGCATCCTTCATCACTTTGGTTGCTGTTAGTGTCATCTTTAATGCATTATTAGCCTGAGCAGTATTTAATAAAAATATCGATGCTAAACTTGTTAATACAGCACCACGTAAAATATCAAAACCTTTCATATCGTGTTCCTTGCATAACATACATTGTTACTATTCATACAATCCCGTTTTGTGCATCTTAATATAGGTATTTGTAGTTCAGCAATAGGGCGCTAGTCTAGGGCATGTCCTTAATTCAATCGATAGTTATCTAAATGGGTTAAAAATAGCTAAATCTTGCCAAACGGCGTCAAATAGCTGACTAATATCTCGATATTATCTGCGCTATTTTCCTTGTTTGACGGCAATTTATCTCATTTTTATCACCATTTCTAAAATGAGGACACGCCCTAGTAAGGATAAGCGTTTTTGAGTGTAACAAAAAAAATATAAAAATCTATAATGAATAAGATAGGTTGCGTGTTGAGGTCACCGAATGGCAGAGTTTCGATTTGATACAGTCTAAATTTAGACACTTTATCAATGACTTTATTCTAACCAAATTTATTGAGAGAAGTGTTGCTCTTGTTAGCGATTAAGCACTCTATTTGTATTCAAATGCAATGTAGTTTTAATGTAGGACTTGTGGAACTCAGACATGGACAAATTAAAAGTATTTATTGCAGCAGTGCATTGTTGATTATGAAGAAGTAAAGATTTACTAAGGCATATAAGCAGCCAAACCAGTATTACTTTATGACTATATCTTAGGTGTTGTCGAGTAGGTAGCAGTTGCAGGCAGGTTCAAAGAGTTAGCTTTTGCATTAATAGTGACTAATATAGCCATAATAAAAATAGCAGCAGTTGTGATGGCAAACATGAGCGTAGAGCCGGAGTAATATTTGCAGCCACGAATTTGACTTTTTTGCATTTAACTTCCTGAAATAATATTCACTGTAACAACAGTTCTGCTATATAAAAGACGAAATTTATTATATCTGTATGATAAGGATTTTATGGTTTAGCCCATAGCTAAAAAAGATGAAAGGTGTGATTAAGCGATAAAATGTCATGCTGTAAAACAGTTAACAGTAGTAAGACCAAAGACATGTTATTTTAGTAAATATTTACTTAGCAACTAATCATTATTTATTTAAAAAATACTTGTCATATTACCATTTCTCTACAGCTATAAACATCTATGTCAGAAGAGCCTATAATGAAGAGTTATTATCATCTGATAATTGACTGTAGAGGCCAAAGGCAACTTTGCCTTTATTATCTAGCTGTTCCATTTATAAGGAATAAGAGACACTGCTGTTTTCTTTTTGATTGGTTATGTTGGGCAGCTATCTATTATGCAGCGACTATGTTTATGAAGCCGTTAAATACAGCCCTATAAACCTAACCTGTGAAATGTCATTTCTTAAAATTAACAAGGAAGTCATTGAGCAAACGATTTATGTAAGACAGTATTGATTGATACTTGATTTAATAACTCCCTGCCACTATGCAGGGCTGACTGATAAAAAAGGACAATAAGATGAACTATTATAAGGATGCTGATAGCACCGAAACACAGGAATGGCTGCAAGCCTTTGAGTCTGTACTCAAACATGCGGACAAAGATCGTGCTCAGTTTTTGCTAAAAGCTCTATACAACATGGCGGTTCAAGAAGGACTGCCATTCAATCGTTTGGATACCGCTTATATAAATACGATCGCGGTCGAAGATGAAGCGATGTATCCTGGTGATTTGACCATTGAGCGTAAAATTCGTGCTTTGATTCGTTACAATGCATTGGCCATGGTGATGCGTGCGAACAAAAATGATGATGACTTGGGTGGTCATTTGGCGACATTTGCCTCTAGTGCAACGCTTTATGAAACTGGTTTTAACCATTTCTTCCGTGCGGCTAGTGATCATTTCGGTGGTGATATGATTTATTACCAAGGTCACTCAGCGCCAGGTATCTATGCTCGCTCTTATTTAGAAGGTCGCTTGACTGAAGATCAGCTCGATAATTTCCGTCGTGAAGTCGGTGGTAAAGGTTTATCAAGCTATCCTCATCCATATTTAATGCCGGATTATTGGCAGTTCCCAACGGTATCGATGGGACTTGGTCCAATCATGTCTATTTATCACGCCCATGTACATCGTTATATGGAAAACCGTGGGCTGTTGGAAAAAGAAGGCCGTAAAATTTGGACATTCTTAGGCGATGGTGAAACTGATGAGCCAGAAAGCTTAGGAGCGATCTCTCTTGCTGGCCGTGAGAAACTGGATAACTTAATTTGGGTCGTCAACTGTAATTTGCAGCGTCTTGATGGTCCGGTACGTGGTAATGAGAAAATCATCCAAGAGCTAGAATCTGTATTCCGCGGTGCAGGTTGGCGAGTAATTAAAGTTATTTGGGGTGGTAAGTGGGACAGTCTACTAGCCAATGACCATACAGGTGTGTTGAAACAGCGTATGGAAGAAGTGGTTGATGGTGAGTATCAGTTATATGAAGCCCGTACGCCTGAATTTACTCGCAAGCACTTTTTCAACAAGTACCCAGAGCTAGAAGAAATGGCTAATGCGTTATCTGATGAAGATATATCACGCCTAAACCGTGGTGGTCATGATCCAATGAAGGTATATGCTGCCTTTAGTGAAGCTATGAAAACCAAAGGTCAGCCAACCGTTGTCTTGGTCAAAACTGTGAAAGGTTACGGCTTATCTACTCAAACACAAGCTGTCAATAAGTCACATCAGATTAAGAAACTGGATCAAGAAGCTTTGATGTATTTCCGTGATCGTTTTGATCTGCCATTTACCGACGAACAGCTAGAGACTCTACCATTCTACCGCCCTGAAGAAGGTTCAGCGGAGATGAAGTATCTCAAAGGTCGTCGAGAAGCATTGGGTGGTCACTTGCCTAATCGCCGTAGTGGCCATATTCCATTGAATATCCCTGAGCTATCGATTTTTGATCGAGTACTAAAAGGTAGTAATGGCAAAGAACAATCCACCACGATGATGTTTGTACGTTTATTGTCAGCAATGCTAAAGAATAAAGACATTCAAGATCGTGTTGTACCAATCGTACCTGATGAAGCACGTACTTTTGGTTTGGAAGGTATGTTCCGTCAATTAGGCATTTACTCAGCTGTTGGTCAAAAGTATACGCCTGAAGATAGCGAAGCGTTAATGGGCTACAAAGAAGCTATTGATGGTCACATGTTAGAAGAAGGCATCAATGAAGCAGGCGCCATGAGTACTTGGATTGCATTGGCAACCAGTTACTCTGTAAACGCATTACCGATGATTCCGATGTATATTTATTACTCCATGTTCGGTTTCCAACGTGTGGGTGATTTGGCTTGGGCAGCAGGTGATTGTCAAGCACAAGGTTTCTTGTTAGGGGCTACGGCTGGTCGTACAACGCTGAATGGCGAAGGCTTACAGCATCAAGATGGCCACTCACAAATTCTATTCAATGTCGTACCAAACTGTGTCAGCTATGATCCTTGCTTTGGTTATGAGCTAGCAGTCGTTATGCATGATGGGCTACGCCGTATGTATGGTGAAGGCGAACGCGTTTATTATTACTTGACGTTGATGAACGAAAACTACGAGCAACCTGCTATGCCAGAAGGTGCTGAAGAAGGTATCAAACGTGGTATGTACCTGCTTGAAGATAATGGCTCAACGCAAGTACAGCTATTGGGCTCTGGTGTTATCTTACGCGAAGTACAAAAAGCGTCACAGATTCTAAAAGATGAGTTCAATATCACCTCCAATGTTTGGAGTGTGACTAGCTTCAACGAGCTGACTCGTGACGGCATGGTTTGTGATGATTACAACCGTCTACATCCAATGGAAGAAGAGAAAGTGCCTTGGGTTACAGAGCAGTTGGCACCGCACGAAGGTATCGTGGTTGCAGCGACCGATTATATGCGCAACTATTCTGAGCAAATCCGTGCTTGGTTGCCAGACAACCGTCCTTATACCACTTTGGGTACTGATGGTTATGGTCGTTCTGATACGCGTGAAAACCTACGCAGCTTCTTCAACGTTGATGCTGCACACATTGTGGTGGCAACGCTGAAACGTCTAGCTGATGAAGGTGAAGTTGAGATGCGTTTGGTGAAAGACGCGATTTCAAGCTTAGACATTGATGTGGATCATCCACCTGCATGGCAACAACAGTCTTATTATGATCATTCTCCAGATGCACCAGCACCAGGTAATGTAAACCCAAATCCGGTACCTGAGTTTATCGCTGAAGACGATGATGAAATCAGTAATGAAAATCAAGCGGATGCAAATTTACCGAATAATGGTGATGTCAAAGAATAATAATCATAAGACAAGGAGATAACCCATGGATATTAAAGCCCCAGATTTGGGTGTTGATAGCGCTGAAGTCAGCGAAATTATGGTAGAAGTTGGTGATGTTATCGCAAAAGATGACAACATCGTGTTATTAGAATCAGACAAGGCATCGGTAGAAGTACCAAGCTCTGCTGCTGGCAAAGTCACCAAAATTAGTATTGCTGTTGGTGACCAAGTTAGTGAAGGCATGGTACTGATAGAGCTTGAGAGTGATGAAGGTACTGCCGAAACAGCAGCGGTAACCAGTAGTGACTCTTCTAGCGATGAGCCTGCTGAAAGTGAACGCGCTCCAGAAAGCCAAGCGGTTGAAGAGAGTCAGACTGAGGAAGCTGATGACAGCAGTAGTGATGAGCCTGCAGCAGCGGCTACTTATGCCTTGCCAGATTTAGGTGTGGATGAGGCACAAGTTGCTGAAATCATGGTTAGTGTTGGCGATACTGTTAATGCAGATGAATCGATTTTATTGATTGAATCTGATAAAGCTTCAGTCGAAGTGCCTGCACCTGTGTCAGGTACGGTCGAGAAGATTTTGGTTCAAGCTGGTGACATGGTTGCCAACGGTCAAGATTTCATTGTGATTGTAGGTAATGCACCTGCTGCTAAAAAAGCCAGTACAGAGACCTCTAAACCAAAAGCGCCTACATCAGAGCAACCAAAAGCTGAGAAAGCAGCGGCTGATACTGTTGCAAGCGAACCAAAGCAAGCAACAAAATCGTCAACGCCTACTACAGCTGCTAGCAATAAAAATGACAAGCTGACAGAAGCCCAAGTAAATGAAAAGCTAGTCGATGTCTATGCAGGTCCAGCTGTACGTAAGCTGGCACGTCAGTTAGGTGTGGATATCACGAAAGTGAGCGGTTCGGCACTGAATGATCGTATTCTAAAAGAAGATTTGTTTGCGCATGTTAAAGAAAGTCTAAGCACTCAAAAAGCGGCACCTGCTAGTGGCAATGTGGCTACTTCAAGCCTGCCAACATTACCAGACATGAGTAATACCGAGATTTGGGGTGAAACATCGGCGCAAGATCTTAGCCGTCTACAGAAGGTCTCGATACCTCAACTCAATTACAATACATTGTTGCCGCAAGTAACGCAGTTCGATTTGTCTGACATCACTGAGACCGAAAAACTACGTGGCGAGTTAAAAGGCGGTATGAAAGCAGAAGGTATTGGCTTTACTATTTTAGCCTTCGTGGTCAAAGCGACTGCTTATGCGTTAACCCAACATCCACGCTTTAACAGTCACTTAAGTGATGACAATACTCAAGTTATCTTGCGTAAAAGTGTCAATATGGGTATCGCAGTGGCAACAGATGATGGCCTCATTGTACCTGTTATCAAAAACGTACAAGACAAGGGTCTGAAGCAAATTGCTATTGAGATTGGCGAGTTGGCAGTTAAAGCTCGTGATAAGAAGCTCAGCACTAAAGATTTACAAGGGGCGAGTTTCACCATATCGAGCCAAGGTAACTTGGGCGGTACGGCATTTACACCATTAGTAAACTGGCCGCAAGTAGGTATTTTAGGGGTGTCAGAAGCGAGTATGCAGCCACGTTGGGATGCTAAGAAGCAAAGCTTTGAGCCACGTTTGATGCTACCGTTATCACTGTCTTATGATCATCGTGTGATTAATGGAGCAGATGCTGCAGTATTTACGCGTTATATTGCAACGTTACTGGCGGATCCACGTCGTATTTTGCTATAAACTCAACGATATAATAGTACTGGTTCAAGAAAGGCTATCTACGGATAGCCTTTTCTATTGATACAATTGTCATTTTATTAAATGATAAAGATAAAAAAGCCAGCTTAATAGCTGGCTTTTTTATTCATGACATTAGTACATTAGAAGCTTTTTACATAAGCAACACCATATACCCAAGGACTGATATCTACTTCGCCGAGGTTCTCACCATTTAGACTGACGTCTGATTCGATGTCGATATAGCGTGCATCAATACGGAAGGCGTCTGTTGACGTCAATGGGAAGTCAACACCGATATGGCCAGCAACACCTACACTATCATCAATATCTAAATCAGCTGCATCACCTGTATATAGCTTTTCTTTAAAGAACGTAGTGTAGTTAACACCAACACCGACAAAAGGTTTGATGTTCATCGGCATATTGTCATAGTCGAAGTGATATTGTAAAGATAGGGTTGGGGGTAAGTGTTGAGTTTCGCCTTCAATTGTGTCGCCATCAGCAGTTGTTAAGGTAATGTCATGATTGAATGGAATCGCTGCCAATAATTCAACACCAACATTATTAGCGATGAAGTACTCACCAGTAAGTGTTGGGCGCGCATCGCCGCCAACATCAACAGAGAGTGCACCATCTGCAAGAGTACCATTGTCACTCTTAGGGTCTACATAGTGTGCACCAGCAGCGATAGACCAAGAGCCAGCAGGCACAGCAAAAGCAGTGGTCATCGTAAGTGCAGTAGCAGCGGCTAAAACTAGGGATTGTAGTTTCATCGTTTGGTTCCTCAATGTGAGAGATTATGGGTCAGTTTCTAATGAGGGATAACATTAGTCACGGATACACAATGTTATGATTATTGATTAACCTGTAACATTATAGCTCTATTATAATACAAATCCGCTTTAACTGTAAGGTTTTAAACGTATATTCAATTCTTTTATTTCATAAGCTACAATAAGAATTGTTTATGCGTCATTTATTGTATAAATGATGATGGTATAAAAATAGGCGTAATATATTATGATCGGCTATTGTAGTAATTCTCCTCTGCGCTGTAAACATGCGCGTTCTATGAAAATGTTGAATCGTATAGATTCTTGTTGTCCAGAGTGCAGTCTATTTCTACTGCCGGCACAAGATGTCAGTCAGCAACTACATGCTGATGAGCAGTTCTTACAATTCGCTATGATGGCAATTGTTTTTACATTATTTACGGTAGTTTATATTTATTATTTAGACTTTATATAATAACTTACCGTATTGTCTAACCAGTATTGATTTTCACTACGAGCAGTACTCTTAGAGCGCTATACTGTTCAGTATATTACTAATATAAGACCGGTGTTTCACCGCATAGGGATGGCATGCTACTTCAATATATACGGCGCTTACGTATTTTTGTTTATAATATTTTGCAGAATGAGGAGCATGATACGCTCTTTAGTCGTTATGTTGATTATTTTTTGATACTTCTCATCATGACCAATGTGGCCGCAGTTATTGCAGAGTCAGTTGATACTTGGTACTACCCTTATCAAGACTATTTTACATGGTTTGAAAACTTTTCAATTGTGGTGTTTTCTATCGAATATCTACTGCGCTTGTGGAGCGTTGCTGAAGTTAAGCCAGATGGTATGACTTGGCGACAGCGATGGAATTGGCTAAAAAGTCCGTCTGCAATGATTGATTTGATTGCTATCATTCCTGCATTTCTGAATTTCTTTGTCTCTATTGATTTACGTTTCTTACGTATTCTGCGTTTATTTCGTATTCTCAAACTCACGCGCTATTTTGCTTCTTTACGTATTTTGTTAGTGGTTATCAGTAAAGAAAAAGGCTCGTTCCAAGCTGTCATCTTTATTTTGATTATTATGATCGTAACCGCATCTAGTGGTATTTATTTGGTAGAAAACCATGCCCAGCCAGAAGAGTTTGAGTCGATACCCAAAGCAATGTGGTGGGCGGTAGTTACGCTAACAACAGTGGGTTATGGTGATGTCACGCCCATTACTAATGCTGGTAAAATACTGGGTGCAGTTATTACTATTTTAGGTGTGGGTCTAGCAGCACTACCTGCCGGTATTCTCGCGACCGGTCTAGCAAATGAGCTTGCTCAACGTCGTGAAGAGCTTGAACAGCACTTTCGAGAGCAGCTAATCGATAGTGATTTTGATTTGGTACAGAATCAGATGATGGTTGATAAGATTCGTCGCAAGTTAGGCTTGGATAAAGAGCAAGCGCAAAATATTGTCTTGCAAGTATTACGTGAGCAAGCATTGGAACGCCGTGAAAAAGCAGTTGAAGTACGACAAAAGAATTTTTGCCCGCATTGCGGTGAGCCGTTGTAAAGCAGCGGCTCTCGGAGATAGTGTTCTTTTTGCCATTTCATTGTTGATGATAGAGGCTTAGAGTGACTAAGCTGACTATTTTGAGTGTTTGATGTTATAAGCCTTGTGACGGAAGTGCACGTGCTAGCTCATATGCTACTTCTTGTGCGGCAGTTGCTAGGTTTTCGGCAGGCAGTGGTAAGTTTTGTAATGTTAAATGCCAGTCTTCTACTTCTCGACGCAAATGCGCCACCCAAAGTGTCGTGCAGTCACGTGGTAGTTTTTTTAGGTTAACTTCAAAACAGTGATTACCTTCATCATCGCTCAAATGAATTTCGCCTTTTTGAACTCTAGAAAATGGATGACCATGGTAAGAGTTGGCAAGCATAGCGATATGAGTGATATGAGCTGGAATTTTATTTAAATACAGTCGGATTTGCTCCTGATCAAGGGGTGCTAAATACATGGCTTGTTCGCCGCGATCTTTACCGTTCAGGCTATCACCCTGATGTTTAACTGATTCAGCTGTATCACGCAATTGTTTGAACCAGACGATATCACTAATATTACAGTTTTTGTCATACAGTACGCATGCTAAATCAATATCAATCGCACTTTGGTCTTTTTTAAAGCGCTTAAACATACCTTTCGGCTCAATTTTTGTAAATTCATAGTTTAGCGCAAAAAACAAAGTTCCCGAATCTAAGCCCAGTCCTCTTAAACTGTCTGACAGTGATGGGGCAGTGACTGACATAATAGTCCTTATTCGTTTCTAATTTTTTAAATGATCGTAAAATCTGCATCTTGGTAAGATTTTGACAATATGAATATCGGTTGTTACTTGTTGTCGAGAGACTTGTCTAATACGGCTTGATATAACAGCTTAGGTTTGGCGTTTAGTAAACCACTACCAAAACCACGTAACCACCAAACCAGCTGCGAGGTTAGGTTGACCGTTGCTTGAATAGTTAGCGTATTATCATCCAATGTGACGATTTGATCGTCACTGAGCTTGCTTTCAGTAAGGCTCTTGCCTGCTTGCTTAGTGAATTGTAGCTCGATGGCGGTGTTTTTTCCATGGTCAGGCAGCTCACTGAATAATGGATGACTAAAACCCATGCCACCTGCATCTAGATAAGTATCGAGTTGAAAGTTATCAGGTGTTTTTGCGGCACTCTCAAGTATCTCAACGCTAGAGAAACGGTGTAAGGCAAAGGTGCGAATGACCACTTCAGGATCGTCGATACGAGTCGCCAGCAAATAGATAATGACACCACGTTGGATGATAGCAATGGGGTTGAGGATATATTCGCTAGATTGCGACTTATCACTACGTGTATAGCAGGCCTTTATTTGTAACTGATAAAATAAGGCGTGATAAATATTGTCCTTACTATCTAAATCAATATGTGGCGCAATTAGCGGCTGTGTGGCGGGTTCGATACGTACTCTATCTATCCATGAGTGGGTAACTTTGCTGTTTTTGAGTTGGCGCCGTGCTAAGTCAAACCAAGGAAACAGCTCATCTAGGATAACGGGTGGAAGTAGTTGGGTGAGATTTGCTTCAACCATATTGAAAGCTACCGCTTGTGACAGGTTCATATGCGGTAAACTTTGTAATGGGGCATCATCTTTCCAGCGCCAACCTTGAGGGTTGGCATTGTTTTTTTCGATAGGGAATCGTTTTGCTAGAGCATTTAAATCACGTTGTACTGTACGTAGGCTGACAGCAAACCCCGCAAGTGTGAGCTGTTCGTAGATGTGTGTCGTGCCGACCCAACGATTGCGCTGTAGTTGTGATAATACTTGCCATTGTCGAGCAGTCGTCGCTGCACCATGTCGATTGTCACTATTATCTGTTGAGGCGCTGCTTTGTTCAGTCACTAGCGTTGTATCAGGCTCATTCATGGCTGTATTAGTTGAAATATTATCGGCGTTGTGCAGGTGTACAGTCATTAAGAGATAACCTTTATGAAGTATCGAGTCGGTTTATTTATATGGTAATTCTATATAAAGCAAATATGAAGTCTACGGTTAGTAGTAACTTTACTAGCCTTCCTTACATCTGAATTATTTAGATTCACCTATTTTGGCGTATTACTAGATATTTATCATCGCAGAAAACCACCGTAGCGTCTAGAGTATGTCTTCAATTCAATTAATAGTCATCAAAATGAGCAAAAAATATACTTAGATGCTGTCTATAGATTGTTTATTCTCTTTTTTATTCATGCTTAGTATTTCATTGGTGTTTACGTTTTCATTCTTTTTCTCATTGCCGTCGTTCTCATTTTTTTGTCTTTCCTTTTTACGCTTGTCTGCTTTTTTTTGACGTTTGGCTTTCTGTTTTTTCTTGTCTTTCTTTTTTACTTTTTTATCTTCAATGCCTTCATAGTCATCTTGGTTGTCGTCCCATAGCATCAAACGCTCTAAGATTTTGCCAAACAATGTGCCTTTGCGATAGCGTCCTTTTTTGTTCATAGTATCGATAGGTAAGCCCGTCATCAGTGTCAATGCTTCACTTAATGTATGGACGCCATAAATGTGAAACATACCAGCCTTGACCGCAGCAATAATATCATCACGCAGCATGAGCTGTTTGACGTTGGCCATGGGAATGACCACACCCTGCTGACCATTGAGCTCTTGCTCTCGGCAAGCATCGAAAAAACCAGCTATTTTAGAGTTGATACCGCCAACCGCTTGGACTTCGCCCAACTGATTCATGGATCCGGTAATAGCAAAAGATTGATCAATAGGGACGTTTGCTAAGGCAGACAATAGCGCACAGCCTTCACTGACAGTTGCACTATCGCCATCGATATGGGCGTAGCTTTGTTCAAAAGCGAGTGAGGCACTAAAGTTCAGTGCATGATGCTGACTAAATAATGCCCGTAAATAGCTGGTCATAATCAGCATACCTTTGGCGTGTAAGCTCCCACCCAAATCTACGTCACGCTCAATATCGAGAATTTCACCAGTACCGATGTTTGGTTGGATAACCGCAGTCAGACGGGCTGGCATGCCGAATTCACTATCAGCATAGCTGACAACGGTAAGCGCATTGACTTGTCCGATAGCGCTACCTTGTGTTTGAATCAGTTGCTGACCATTTTTGAGCTCATCCCAATATAAGTCACGTAAGTATCCTGAACGTTCGTCCATATCGTCGATGGCTTGTGTGACATGATAGGCCTCGACGATATTGTTACCGCTCAAACGTGCATGGCGGTTAGATTCATGTAGTAGCTTAATCAATAAATCACTATGTAGACTGAGTCGGTCTTGGTCTTCGGCCTGTAAGCTTAAATGCTCAAGTAGGGCAGCTTGTGCACTACGATCAAACGGATAAAGATTTGCATAGTCAATGATATCAGCCATTTTTGCCACTAGAGCCAATTCGTGCTCACTGGTACGAACCACATCATCATGAAAGTCGGCGCGAACTTTGAATACGGCATCAAACTCAGGTTCAAGTTCTAATAGTTCATAATATAAGTCGGCTTCGCCCAATAAAATTACCTTGATATCAAGGTCAATGGGTGCAGGCGCTAATGATAAACTCCCTGTTAAGGTAAGCATTTGCTCTAGGCTAGAGAGTTTTATTTTTCGTGACTGTAACGCGCGTTTGAGACCTTGCCAAGCATAAGGATGCTCTAGCAAGTGACTGGCTTCTAATAGTAGATAACCACCATTGGCACGATGTAAAGCACCAGCTCTAATCATACTGACATCAGTGGTTACTGTGCCTAATTGGGTGATTTGCTCAACATGACCCAGTAAATTCAAGTGCGTTGGCAAATCCTCAAAAATGACGGGTGCACCACTATCTGGCGTATGACTAACAATAACATTGACTGCGTAACGACTTGGTGTCGTGGTCAAAACTGCTTTTACAAACTCTTCATCATCACCATTAACGATACGCTCTACATGGGTCACCATATCGGTAAATACTGATTTTAGATAGTCAACGATCAGCGGTTGGTTGGCAAACTGTTTATAAATAGGAGTGAATAAAGGCTGTAGTGTGCGGCGTGCGATATTGCGATGTAGTGTTTCTATAGCATCGTTGGCCTCATCTTCTAATCGCTCTAAAGCAATAGTTAGCTGGCTCAAGCGTTTTTGCATATGGTTCTTTTGCACAAAATTATTCAGTTCAGATTCGTATTCACTGTTGCCGGATTTGGTGCGGCTATCATCGTTTGTATTATTGGAGTTGTTATCAGCACTGTCGTTCAGTCTGGCTGTATTATCGTGATGATCGTCTGCTATCGTTGATTTGTTTTTATTATCGTTAGATATTTTGTCTATTTCGGTTTCCTGATCGTTATCACTGTCTACCGTTAGCTGGCTTGGGTGTACGAACATGGCTTTATTATCAAATGAGCGAAACGTTAATGCTAAGTCGTACTGCTTACCTTCAGCATTGAGTGCTTCGTAAGCATGACTTTCTTTTTGATGCGTATCGTTTTTTATGGCTTCGATTTTGCTTTGATATTGATCGCTACGAAAGCGTTGGCTCAGCCGTTTTTTTGCTTGTTGCCAAAGACTGCTTACCTGCTGTTGAAGTAGTAATGCTTGACCAGCAGGCAGGCGCAACGCTAAAGGGGTGCGCGGATCGGTAAAATTATGCACATAAACCCAATCATCTGGTGTTGGTGCATCAGCTGCAATGCGCGTTAGCAAGCGGCTGATAACAGTGCGTTTACCTAAGCCGTTTTCTCCTGCAGCAAACACATGATAACCACTGGCCCGTATATCTAAAGCAGTGTGCAAGGCTTTTAGTGCCCGCTGCTGACCAAAACCAACATCTAAATCAGGTGCTGTACGTGTGTCTGTCGGCAGCTCGTTTGGCTCGCTATAACGCTTTAACTGGTCAGCGCTAATAAGGCAGCGTTGTTTTACTTCTATAAACAGTGGGTGCGGTGTATTTGTTTTTTCTTGCTCATCGTTTGTCAATTTAGCAGTGGGTGTTGCCATATTATTGGTATCTTTTTTATTAGTGTTTCGTGATATTTGAGAATTGGGTGCAGGTATCTGTTCAATCATAGGTATATGGTATATCGTCTTGAGAGGGTAGAGTAGCTATATTCGTTATGGATTTTGTGCCAGTTATTATTTATGTTGCACTTTGTGTGACTGAGATTGGCTATTTTGACCACTATTTTTTAAAATGAGGACGTGCTCTAGTGAGATGAGTAAAATAGATGAAAATTAACAGTGAGTTTACGACTACCGAAGTAGAATAACGTCTCAATCTAAGTGTAGATAGTATAAGATGTCTAACATTGGTGCAATCTGCAACTATTCAATGAGCAAAGTGCGTGATAAAATAGACGGTTAACATGTTAAAACTGGGTAACTCGTTGTATGTCAGATTCTGCTAAAACTACTTTGTCGTCTGCTAGTATCGGCAATATCCGTATTGATCCGACTGGCTTTGTTAAGCTTGGCTCACAATTACCAGCGTTAGCCAATATTTTAGCAAAGGCAATAAATGAGCTGGGTCTATCTTTAAGTGAGACACAGCAGCGCACATTATTATTGTACTTAGACCAGCTTTTGTTGTGGAATAAAGCGTATAATCTGACGGCGATTACCGATCCTGAAGAAGCTTTAATCAAACACGTGATTGATTGCCTGGCTATTATAACGCATTTGCCATCGGGGTCGTTACTTGATATCGGTACTGGTGCAGGATTACCTGCGGTAATTATTGCTATTTGTCAACCTGAGCGTCAATGTAGCGCACTTGATAGTAATCAGAAAAAAATCCGTTTTATTAAGCAGATTAGTAGCGAACTTGGTTTGAGTAATATGACGCCTATTGCTTCTCGTATTGAAGCGCATGAAGCGAGTTATGACGTGGTTACCTCTAGGGCCTTTGCTAGCTTGATAGATTTTGTTGAGGTGGCACAGCCAAGGCTGGCAAAAGACGGTTATTTATGTGCCATGAAAGGTAAGGTGCCGAGTGATGAAGAGTTACAGGTACTAGACAGTGATTGGCAGTTTAAAACCATTAAGCTAAAAGTGCCACGTTTGCATGACAGTCGTCATTTAATTGAATTGTTTCGCAAAAATGTCTAAGCTATGAGCACCTTTTAGTTAGCAAACAGCCATTACTTTTTTTGTGAACCAGAGTTTATGTCTGTATGACAACGACATAATGATTGAATGGCATTGATATCAAGCGAGCTGTTTGTATAATGAAGAGTTGATATGTCTTATGTCCCAAGGGACGATGCCTTGGCTTGACAGATTGAAATATTTGTAGCAAATATTGTAGTGGCTAAAGTAAAAATAATAGTAATAAATTCTAATTAAACTGAGTGAGTGTATGGAAATCATAGCAATCGCGAATCAAAAAGGCGGTGTGGGGAAAACCACGACAGCGGTAAATTTGACCGCTAGCTTGGCTGCTAAGCGTAAGCATGTATTACTGATTGACTTAGACCCACAAGGCAATGCGACCAGCGGCACAGGTGTAGATAAAAATGAGCTGACTCTGACCATCGCTGATGTCTTGCTTGATGGTGTCTCACTGTCGGAGGCGATTGTGACCAGTCCAGCAGGATTTGATGTGATTGGTGCTAATCGTGATTTGGCTGGTATGGATATCACCTTGATGAATAAAACTAATAGTCATGAACTGTTCAAGACAGCGATGGCGACATTAGTCAGCGATCAGATAGCGGCTAAAAAACCCGCTTATGATTATGTCGTGATAGACTGTGCACCCAGTTTGAACTTGTTGACGATTAATGCGCTGGTTGCCACCGATGGTGTTATTATTCCGATGCAGTGTGAATACTATGCATTAGAAGGTTTGGCAGATTTGTCACAGACGATTGAGCGACTAACTGAGCTAAATCCGAAACTGTATATACGCGGTGTCGTGAGGACGCTATTTGATGCGCGTAACACCTTGGCTCGTGATGTATCTGCTGAATTGGAGTCTCACTTTGGCGATATCATGTATAAGACACATATTCCAAGAAATATTCGCTTGGCAGAAGCACCTGCACATGGTTTACCTGTTATCGCGTACGAAAGATGGTCAAAAGGTGCTCGCGCTTATCAAAAGCTGGCCGCTGAAGTGATGAAACAAAGCTGATAGTTGTTAGTAATCAAAAAAAGTCTGGTTATAAGTACACAGAACAAATTAGACAAATAAGCATCGAATATCATATTTACGAGTAAGCCGCATCAATCATTATTTGGCTTTTATTTTAGCGTTAGAGGATAGGTAATCATGGCGAAGAAAAGAGGGTTGGCTGCCAACCGAGGCTTAGATGCCTTGTTAGGGTCAATCAAAAAAGAAAAGCAAATCACCGCCTCCGCCTTGCAAGATGATGTAGTGGCACGTGATAAGACTTTGCCAGCTGAAACACCAGATATTGATACGCGAAATGCGACTAACATGCCAGTCAATGAGAAACGGACTGCACAGCCCACAGAGACTGATACCGTAGCGAACGATACTGCTGAAAATGGCAATCGTAAGACACGAGCGGCACGCACTATTAATAAAAACGTTGCTAAAAATACTGCAAATAAGAACCGTGTGAATGCAGTAGAGGTTAGTAGTGAAGACCAAATTAGCTTGGTGCAAATCGATGTAACGCTTTTGCAAGCAGGAAAGTATCAGCCGCGCCGTGACATGAGTGAAACGGCACTTGCTGAATTGGCATCTTCGATTGAGCAGCATGGTGTTATGCAGCCTATCGTGATTCGACCATTATTGGCCAATGAAGATAAGAGTGAAGCGTTTGTTACCCATGAAATTATCGCCGGTGAACGTCGCTGGCGTGCTGCAAAAATGGCTGGTAAAGCCGTTATCCCAGCAATTGAGCGTGCATTATCTGATGAGTTGGCTATTGCACTTGCCTTGATTGAGAATATCCAACGTGAAGATTTGTCTGTGATTGAACAAGCAGCAGCGTTACAACGTTTTCATACTGAGTTTGGTATGAGTCATGCGATGATTGCGGAAGTTGTTGGCAAGGCACGTACAACAGTATCGAACTTGCTGCGCCTGAATCAGTTACACGACACGGTAAAAGACCATTTAGCAACCAGCGCACTAGATATGGGTCATGCTCGCACACTTCTAGCTTTATCTTCTGAACAACAGCCGATTATTGCCCAAAAAATAATCGATGGTGGGATGACCGTACGTGAAGCTGAAAAACTTGTTAAGTCAATTTTGCAACCGGTCTCTAAAACTAATCGTACCGAACAAGCACAGTCTCGTGATGCTGAGCGTTTGACACAGAGATTAACAGACATGCTTGGCGCTGAAGTTAAGCTTAAGCATAAAAAAGATGGGCATGGTAGTGTTGAGATATTCTTTCAAAATGAAGATCAGTTAGCAGCTTTGATTAAACACATAGAAGCACAGGCTTAAGATATTTATCAGGTTTGTCATGGTTGTACAAAGTTGAGCTATCTTAGTTACCACTATTTTTATAAAAGTATAAAAGAGAGTTAGTATGTGGGAGTTGGTAAAAGCAGGTGGTTGGTTGATGACGCCTATCGTAGTGTGCTCAATATTAGCACTAGTTATCATTATTGAGCGTAGTCATACTTTACAATTTAATAAAATTGTACCTGGCCGGTTACGCGAACAGCTGATAACTCGCCTACGTGAAAATGGTAGTATTGGCCGTACGCAATTGATGAATGTCAAAGAAAAGACACCTTTGGGTGATATTTTGGCGACTGGTTTGCTGTATCGTGAGTATGGTTTAGAGTCTATGACAATGCATATGCAGAACCGTGCGAGCGTGCAAGTGCATCAGTTAGAAAAAAATATTAATATGCTTGGCACCATAGGTGCAATCTCGCCGTTGCTTGGGTTGTTGGGTACGGTATTGGGTATTATTTCTTCGTTTTTGGCAATCACTGATGGCGCAATGCAAGACCCAACCATGCTTGCTGCTGGGGTGTCACAGGCATTGATTACTACTGCCGCTGGTATGATTGTGGCTATTCCTGCATTGGTTGGTTATCGTTATTTTCAGCGCCGTATCATTGATATCAATGCCCAGTTTGAGACCCAAGCGGGATTAATGATTCAAGAGCTGTATGATTACCATTTGTTAGGAAATACACAGAGTTTTGGTGCTAAAGAGTCTGATTCTAATGCATCGTTGGAAAATATCGTAGTGAGTACACCTGCGTTAGATGCCTTAAGCTCAAAGCATAAAGATGCAGCAGCGACTTCTTAATATTCTTGTTTATTTTATAAAAACCCCAAAAATATAATTGGCTGTGTCAAAATCGTTTAGCCTATAATGCATAGCATTTGCACTCGTTTTCCTTACTGTTTTTTTAGAAAATAGTATTTGTAGACGGTTGTATATGTCAAAGCACAGTAAAATATTAAAGAGAGTGATATGCGCTTTAGAAAACCAACCGTTGAACCACTTGAGATTAATCTAACACCAATGATTGATTGCTTACTATTTTTGATCGTGTTTTTGCTGCTTGCAACGTCGTTTAATCATTTTAGTCGTTTAAATATTATTCTTCCTGAAGCAGAAGGTGTTGAGCAAACAGAACAACAAAACAGCATCGAAGTAGCCGTTCAAGAAGATGGTAGTTATTTGGTCAATGGTATCACGCTTGCTAGCAGTAATGAGGCTGAATTGACCAGTATGCTACAGCAAGAAGCGGGTAGTAATCGTGACATGCTATTTGTAATTGCTGCAGATGCCAATGCCACTCATCAATCTGTTGTAAGGGTGATGGACATTGCGGGAAAATTAGGATTCTTGAACCTTAATATCAGCACAGTTGTGCCACTTGGTCAGCCGTTACCGCAGTAATAGATAGTCAATTTCTTATGAATCAGAGACGGTGTTATTTTCGCTCAGTCTACTATCTGTAGTGCTGTTACTCACTTTTTAATATCTGAATTATTGTGAATTGACGATTGCTGTTTTAGTGTCACAAACACTCCTATAAAACTGTACTTTGAGTACAGTCCATTCATACCAAGATACTCAAATTGAGGCTTTTATGAGCCAAGCATACCAACCCAACGCTAATAAAAATGCTGCTAAAAAGTTGTCAGCAAAGCCATCAAGCACCCCTAAACATCAGACGCTACTGCGTCTACTACGTTATCTCAAGCCTTACTGGTGGGCCTTGATACTGGTTATTTTAGGTTTTGCTATTAATGCGGGGACAGAGATATGGGTTGCCAAACTTTTACAGTACATCACTGATGCTATCAATCAAGGTGATCAGAGCAAACAGAATTTGTTTCCATTATTGATTGTGGTGTTGTTTTTTGTGCGTGGTTTAGGTAGTTTTTTGGGTAACTATTATTCTGCTTTGGTTTCGCGCAATTTGGTTTATGAGTTGCGAGTGGAAGTTTTTAATAAATTGTTGCGTCTACCAAGCTCATTTTATTTGGCCAATCCAGCAGGTACGATCTCGTCGAAGCTCATATTTGATGTTGAGCAGGTAACTGCTGCTAGTACAGAGTCAATGAAGACTGTACTACGTGATGGCTTGACAGTATTAGCATTGATAGGCTTTTTGCTCTATAGCAATTGGCGCTTAACCTTAATTTTGTTTCTCGTATTGCCGCCAATTCTGTGGCTAATTCGTATCGCATCCAAGCGCTACCTTAAGCTGTCTAAAGGTATTCAAGAGACGATGGGTGATGTCAGTCATATTACCAACGAAGTCATTGGTGGTTATCAAGTGGTCAAAAACTATGGGGGACAAGCATACGAGGCTGAACGTTTTAATAAAACATCAAAAAAGAACTTACGCCAAGGTATGAAAATAGTCGTTACAAATAGCATTAATACACCAGCCGTACAGCTGTTGATGGCAATAGCTATGTCGGTTGTTGTATGGCTCGCACTGCGTCCATCGGTGATTGATAATATTTCAGCTGGTGAGTTCATCTCCTATATAGCCGCTGCAGGGTTGCTCAGTAAACCTGTGCGTTCGCTAACGGATGTCAATCAAAAGCTACAAAAAGGTATCGCGGCAGGTGAGTCAATTTTTGCTTTGCTCGATGAGCCAGAAGAAAAAGATACAGGCACTCTTAGCTCGAACTTATCAGGTGAGATGAAACTGAATGATGTCAGCTTGGTGTACCCAGATTCAACAGTGGCACTGAGTGACTTCACTTTAGATATACGTGCAGGAGAGACCGTTGCATTAGTAGGACGAAGCGGAGCTGGTAAGTCATCCTTAGTTAATTTACTGACACGTACCTTATCAACTTCTTCAGGGCAGATTACGTTAGATGGTATGCCTATTGAAAATATTAAGTTAGAGAGTTTACGTTCTCAGATTGCGATGGTTAATCAACAAGTGGTGCTGTTTAATACCACAGTATTTAACAATATCGCTTATGGCAGCCTAGCCAATAAAACACAAGCTGAAGTTGAGCGTGCTGCTAAAGATGCTTTTGCTCATGATTTTATTATGCAAATGCCAAACGGCTATCAGAGTGAAATCGGAGCTGAAGGATTACAGTTATCTGGTGGGCAACGTCAACGTTTATCTATTGCTCGAGCGCTATTAAAAGATGCGCCAATTTTGATCTTAGATGAGGCGACCAGCGCGCTAGACAATGAGTCAGAGCATTATATTCAGCAAGCACTTGATAATGTGATGAAAGACCGCACGACCTTGGTGATTGCTCATCGATTAACGACCATTGAGTCAGCTGATCGCATTGCTGTGTTAGATGCTGGACAGATTGTAGAGTTAGGTACGCACCAAGAGTTGATGAAATTACAAGGCTATTATGCACAAATGTATGACCGCGACTTTGAATAAGTGTGTTTATTAGGGCGTGTTTAACCCTTCGAGTATGGCACTGACAGTATCTATTTGCGAATAGTTAATAGGGTCTAATATTTTGGAACGGTTTTACTATTTTAGCCATACTGAACTTATAGAATAAGTAGTCAATAATTATGAGCTTTGAGACGACAGTAACGCGAGCATGGCAACGCCAAGCTGGTTGGTTATGGTTATTGCTACCTATCAGTTGGCTGTACGGAATCATTTCGATGCTTCGCCGTCAGGCATACAAACTAGGTCTGTTAAAAAGTTATCGAGCCCCTGTCCCAGTGATGGTTATTGGTAATATCAGTGTTGGTGGTAGTGGCAAGACACCATTGATTATTGCTTTGGTAAATAAATTGCAAGGAGAAGGTATCAAGGTGGGTGTCATTAGCCGTGGTTATGGTGGTGATACTAATAAGATGCCATCATTGGTTAGTGCAGATAGCTTGCCTAGTGTGGTCGGAGATGAGCCCTGTTTAATTGTTAATACGACCAATGTGCCAATGGCGGTATGTCCCAATCGTAAACAGGCAATCACTACTTTGCTGGATAAGCACCCAGATTTGCAATTGGTTATTGCTGATGATGGTTTGCAGCATTATGCCTTACAACGTGATATCGAGTGGATTGTCGTCGATGCGTCACGGGGTTTTGGTAATGAACAATTACTCCCCACTGGATTTTTACGTGAACCTATTTCACGTTTAAAAGGCGCAACTGTTATCTATCATGAAAAGCTAAGCGCAGATTTAGATGATAGCAACGATGGAAATAGCCAGTATCAAAGCAGCCGTTTGACAATGCATCTGACAGCTGAAAATATGCAACGCTTGTGGCAACCTACTGTAGTCGCTCCTCAAGTAACTGATGTTCAAATAATTAGTATTAAGGCCAGTGCTGATGCGCCTAGTACTGGTAAAAAAGTACATGCTGTGAGTGGTATCGGCTATCCGCAGCGGTTTTTTGATACGCTAAGTTCACTGGGTTTTGATGTCATTGGGCATGCATATCCTGATCATCATGATTTTAGTTTGGCTGAGCTGTTGCAGTATCACGATTATCCGATTGTTATAACCAGCAAGGATGCAGTAAAAATAAAAGCCTTGTTATTCGAATATACAGCTAAGCAACCACTTAACGATGATTGCGAAAATCTGGTGAATAGGCTGTGGGTATTGCCGGTAACGGCTGCACTTTCTGATAGTTGTTATGATGCATTACAACAGCAGCTACAGACATTAGGCATCAGGACTGCACCGATATAAATACAATTGAGCCTGAGGAGTTTTTAGCCTAAGGCTTTGTGTTCATACGATCAGCAGTACCTATTTGTAACGGTTCAACATGCCCTAGTCAAAATATTGGAAATACCGTTTATTATAAAAGTAAAGATTTATAGTCATATAAAAAATTCTATAGGAATTAACCATGTCATCAGTTGTTATGCCGGCTAAAACTCATATTGTCATTCCTGCTCGTTTCAAAAGCACACGATTACCTGGTAAACCACTGCTAAAAATACATGGTAAGCCAATGATTCTATGGGTCGCTGAAAAAGCACAAACAGCGAAATTTGCTGATGATATGTGTATTGCCACTGATAATGAGCAAATAGCAAAGATCTGTATGGAAGCGGGTTTTGATGTGGTCATGACTAGTGCTGAACATGCATCAGGTACCGATCGTTTGGCAGAAGTTGCTGCCATAAAAGGGTGGGCTGATCATGATATCGTGGTCAATATGCAGGGCGATGAGCCACTGGTTCCACCTTTGTTATTGGAGCAAGTCAAAGCACTCTTGGTAGCAGATAGTGATAGCGTAATGGCTACGTTATGTGAGCCTATCGATGACTATGAAACCTTTATGCGTCCGTCGGTAGTAAAGGTGGTGAGTCAACAGTCCGCTAATGTACAGCGTGCGCTTTATTTTAGTCGAGCACCTATTCCTTGTGACCGTGATGCTGTGTTAGCTAATGAAGAACAAAAACAAACACCAAAAAACGCCTATCGCCACTTAGGATTATATGCGTACCGCGTGCGTCTATTGCAGCAATTTGTACATTGGTCACAAACACCGCTGGAAACGCTTGAGAGCTTAGAGCAGTTACGTGTTTTGGAAAATGGTGGACATATTGCGATTGCACAAGCAGATTGTCACTTACCTGCAGGTGTTGATACACAAGAAGATTTGGATCGCCTAAACAGCATGAGCTTGGCTGACTTTCAAAACCCCATTAAATGATAGCCTAACCAAAATATCATCACTGTATTTATAGCGTACTGACACGCTATCTCTTAAATAATCGAGCAATGTGACAGGACGGTAACGATGAGTGATATAACAGATAATACCAGCGTTGCAGATGATGTTTATTTTGCACCTTTATTACCATGGCAGCAAACGTTATGGTCACAACTAACGCAACGAGTATTACAGCAGCAACCTTTGCCACATGCATTATTGGCAGCAGGTATGCAGGGCATGGGTAAGCGAGCTTTTGTATGGCGATTGGTCGCTTGGTTGTTATGTCGTACCCGTAATAGCCATCCAACAGGTGCTTGCGGCGTGTGTGAGAGCTGTCAATGGCTAAGATCAGGTACACATCCAAGCTTACAAGTCTTGCCATTGGTCAGCACACCGATGAGTGTTGATCATACTGCTAAGAAGGAAAATCTGAGCAGCACTGCCAAAAATAAAAAAACTAGTAAAGCAGCTAGTCATAGTGTTCTAAAGACTAAAGTAGATGATATCCGAGCCTTGCAACCTTTTATCTATCAAGGTGGACAAGGACTGCGGATATGTGTGTTAGATCATGCTGAAAAAATGACTATTGCTGCAGCTAATGCGCTACTCAAAACCCTAGAGGAACCGCAAGCACAAGTTCATTTGTTTTTGATCAGTGATACACCTTCGCAGCTATTACCAACTATTAAAAGCCGCGTACAGCAATTGGCGTTACAGGCGATTGAGCCGAGGTTAGCTGCTGATTATGTGACACAGGCATTAGGACATACGGTCAACCGAGAAGCAGTTGGTACAGATGCCATTCATCAACTGATACAATTAGCTAATGGTGCGCCTTTAGCGGCGATAGCATTGGCGCAAGCGGTGTGGTATAGCAAGCGTGGACTATGGCTGACGACGTGGCAAGCATTGCGTAGTGGTAAGCGTAGTAGTATAGCTGCCAGTGATTATTGGCAAAACCAGTTAAGTATCGTTGAATTTATTCAGCTATCTGAATTGATGTTGCTTGATATACGCCGTGTTTGTTTAGGGCTTGATGAATTGCAAAAAGACGTCAATCTATCTGGCTTATTAGAGTCTTATCAACCGGCTGCTAGTGGTTTAGAGGCATTTGCGAATAGCTTGCAACAGACCAAAATTTCTCTGCAACAAAATGTGCAAGAAAAATTTGCCTATGATAAGCTAATGCAGGAAATGGCATATTTATAAAGTAGTTTTTATGCTGTTTGGATATAGTTTAATATATCACTGATGCTTTAGTTTACATACCGTTAGTCACTCATAACAATATAATCAACCTAATTAATAAAGGAAGCTAACTATGGCAATGCCAGGACGCGGCGGAGTATTGACCTGCCATATGGAAAGTATCGAGACGTTATATGCCAGTTACTTATCCTTTGTGAGTAATGGAGCCTTATTTGTACCCTCTAACCAGTCGCATCAGTTAGGTGATGAGGTATTTATCGCTGTGACTTTACCGAATTCAAGCGAACGTTTACCTATGAATGGTAAGGTGGTGTGGATAAACTCTAAAACACAAGGTAGTCGTCCAGCAGGTTTTGCGGTACAAATTGGTACTGACATTGCTGGTCAAAGAATTAAAAATGAAGTTGAGCGATTGTTGGCTGGTAAAATAGATGGCTTGCAGTCGACTTATACCATGTGATATTAATATTGATGACTATTTTCTCTATTACGATTGGTTTTAAATAGATATCACCATAAAAAAGCAGCCCTATATTTTGATATAAGGCTGCTTTTTTGATGAGCTGTTTTTAAATAAATTTGGAGAAATATCGACTGTTGATGAGGCATGTTAATAACGAGGCGGCACATACATATCATTTGGAATAGGCTCACGATAATATTCATCATCGCGTTTACGGTTGGGTAACTCAACCTCATCACGAGGCACTTCTTTATAAGGAATTTGGTCGAGTAAGTGTGCGATGCAGTTTAGCCTTGCACGTTTTTTATTGTTGCCTTCTACGACCCACCATGGAGCTTCAGGAATATGGGTACGTTCAAACATGGTCTCTTTTGCTTTGGTGTAGTCTTCCCACCGCCGGCGTGATTGCAAATCCATCGGTGAAAGTTTCCATTGTTTGAGCGGATCATACATTCGGCTCATGAAACGCGCATGTTGTTCGTCATCGGTAATTGAAAACCAGTATTTCACCAGACGAATGCCAGAGCGTACTAACATACGTTCAAAATCAGGCACCGATTGAAAAAACTCCTCATACTGTGCGTCTGTACAGAAGCCCATCACGTGCTCGACACCACCGCGGTTATACCAACTACGGTCAAACAGTACAATTTCACCTGCGGCTGGCAAGTGGGCGACATAGCGTTGAAAATACCATTGCGTTTGCTCACGTTCTGTTGGCGCGGGTAGGGCTGCAACACGACAAACTCTTGGATTTAGGCGCTGAGTGATACGCTTAATAGCACCACCTTTACCAGCAGAATCTCGTCCTTCAAAGATGACGATAATGCGCTCACCGCGATCTACTACCCAATCTTGTAGTTTGATAAGCTCTCGTTGTAGTCGTACCAGTTCATGGAAGTATGTACGACGATCTAGCTTTTCTTGATCACTCATTTCGCGTCCGTCAAAACGAAAGTCACGCGCATAGTCATCTATTTCATTTTCTAGCTCTTCATCATAGGTATCGATTAAGTCTTGGTGCATTTTTCGTCGCAGTTCATCATCAAGCACTTCTTTTTCGATACGCTCAGATAGAATTTCTTGTTCGCGATTATATTGATCAATGTGTTCTTTGGTTGTTAGAGACTGAAAATCAGCTGTTGTATTGGGCTCGGTTATGTTGATTTTTTCAGAACCAAAAATGATTTGCCGTAGTTGTTTTAACAAATATTTAGTTTTACCCATAAATGTTACCTTTGGTTGGCATATCAAGTTTTGTAAAATGCTACTCCCTAATTCACTTTTATAATAACAAACTATAGGCAATAAAAAATGCCCTTTACATGAATTAAAGGACATTTTTTATGGTATGTACTGAGTAAGGCAATAACTTAGTGCATTCCTGTTATTTTAGTATTTATAAAGCTAATGGGTGACCTCAATTCACTCGATAGTCATCTCAATAGGCTAAACACAAGGTATCTTGATTATTTTTCTAAGATACACGTTACTCCTTGACCACCTGCTGCACAGATAGAGATAAGCGCACGACCAGAGCCTTTTTGATCCAGTAGTTTAGCTGCAGTCGCTAATATACGACCACCAGTAGCTGCAAATGGATGACCTGCTGCCAATGATGAGCCATTAACGTTGAGCTTACTACGATCAATAGAGCCAAGTGGTGCATCCAGTCCTAAACGCTCTTCACAGAAACTTTCATCTTCCCAAGCTGCTAATGTTGACAGTACTTGTGATGCAAAAGCTTCATGAATTTCATAAAAATCAAAGTCTTGTAACGTTAGGCCAGCTCGTTTCAGCATACGTGGTACGGCATAAGCAGGTGCCATCAGTAAGCCTTCAGTTGTGCCAGATTTGCCAATGAAGTCTACCGCAGCTGTTTCTTGATAGACAATATAAGCCAATGGTTTAAGGCCGTGTTCTTTTGCCCATTCATCAGTACCTAATAGCACGCAAGAAGCGCCATCTGTTAATGGAGTAGAGTTGGCTGCTGTCATCGTTGGTTTGGCATTCTTTTTGCCAAATACAGGCCTTAGTTTGGCCAGCTTTTCTAGCGTTGTGTCTGGGCGCAGATTATTATCACGAGTCAGACCTTTATATGGTGTGATTAAGTCATCAAAAAAGCCTTCATCATAAGCGCGTGCTAGGTTTTTGTGACTGTTAAAAGCAAGCTCATCTTGGGCTTCGCGGCTAACGTTCCACTCAAGCGCAGTGATTGCTTGATGCTCACCCATTGATAGACCAGTGCGTGGCTCTCCGTTTTTCGGTGAGTCTATTAAGTCTTTTGGATTCAAACCCATCAGTGCTTTTAGACGCTGCTTGTTGTCTTTCGCTGCACCCAATTTAATCAGGACTTTACGTAATCCATCGCCAATCGCGATAGGGGCGTCAGAGGTGGTATCGACACCACCAGTAATGGCTGAATCGATAAGGCCCAATGCGATCTTATTGGCAGAAGCGAAAGTCGCTTGTAAACCAGTACCACAAGCCTGTGAAATGTCATAAGTTGGTGTGTGTGGATTTAGGGCTGTATTTAATGTGGCTTCACGAGTAAGGTTGATATCACGGCTCAGTTTCATAACTGCACCAGCGACCACTTCACCTAACACTTCATCTTGCAAGTTGTAGCGTTCAATCAAACCATCCAAAGCGGCTGATAGCATATCAGTGTTGCTGACGTCAGCATATGAACCATTCGAGCGAGCAAATGGGATACGGTTACCACCTAAAACAGCCACGCGTTTTAGACTTGAGTTAGGTTTGGTTGAGTGGGTTTTTTTGGCAGTATTAGCTGCTTTTGGAACAGCAACTTCTTCCGCAACGTTCTCTTTTTTTGAATCACTAACAATGGTATTAACGGCTGCCTCTTTTTGAGTGCTGTCAGTAGAGGTTGCTTTTGCCTCTTTAGTTTTTACATCACTGACTTTTACGACAGTGCTTTCGATAACAGGACTATCAGGGTGATTGTTTTTATTACTCATAATATTATCCTTAAAAAATACGGGTAGAAGAAAGGTGAAGTAACGATAAAAAAGACAATTAACTTTTAGTATTTGGTGCAATATTTCAAGATGATAAATCAATATTATCATTTATTGCGCAGTATGGCTGTTTATGGCAAGTCGTTTTTATGACCTTACTGTATATCTTTAGCAAATTATGTGACGTTTGTAATGAGGTTAGGGTGTGACCTCATTTTGATGATAGAGATGGGATAAATTGCTGTCTAATAAGAAAGGTCGTAAAGATAGCATGGAAGTAATAGTATCCAAGTATCAGCAAGCCATTTGACTCTGTTTCACAAAATTCAGCCCATTTAAAGTGTAATGTTTAGATTGAGTAAATAGCCCAGTAAATGCATATATTTGATGATCTTGACATAGTTTAATATCGTTAGAATTTTGCCAGTATGTTTGTATTCACGGTTATTTTTTTATTTTAAGTGTTTCAATCTACATGATGATACGTCCTAGATTTGCAAGCTGAAGATAGGGCTTGTAGTATCACTCACCATACGGCGTTCAAAATAGTTTCTGTGGACAGGTTGATATTGACCGTTAGCATTGCATAAAAGCTAATTTGATAATATATTGTTATCGATAAATAAACTTTCTATAACTTATAGGTCTAATTCTAGCATGATACGATGCTTTTTTAGTCTACAAAAAGTTGCCATCTTGTGTACTAGCTTGTTTACAGATTTTTGTAGACATTCTCAGTTTTTGGACTTGTTTATAATGGCAGTGTATAGTTAGGCCAGTTTTGTACGCACTTACTAAATATCAATAATTATAATGTTGCCGAGTCTATATGATAGGAACATTGCATTTTTAATTTACGATTCTAGTTATTTTTTATAAGGATTATATTATGTCAGACCATTATGGTGATTTTGTTCAATCTTCTATTGGTAAAAAGGTTGCGAAAAACCTAGGCTTACCATTACCAGTGACACTTGATCGTTTCGAAAGTGGTGAAAATCTAGTACGTGGTAGTGTTTTGGTTGGCCGTGCTAGTGGCGATGATAAAAGCGTGAGTGCGTCAGTATCACGTATTTTGTCAGACGTACATGCGGATGTTTATGTAAATAGCAGCGACGATATCAAAGATACGCTTGCTGATGCGAGTATTGAGACAAAGATTAATACTGATAGTGATGATAAGTTTAAAGTGCTGTTGTTTGATGCTAGTAATATTAGCAATGCTAAGCAGCTAAAAGAGGTGTATGAATTTTTCCATACTGTGGCTCGCCGTGTTGAAAAATCTGGTCGCGTTATTATTGTGGGCCGCCCACCAGAAAAAATCTCTGATATTGATACAGCACTTGCTCAACGCTCACTTGAAGGCTTTGTAAAATCTGTAGGCAAAGAGTTCAAACGTGGTATCACGGCACAGCTTGTCTACGTTGAAGAAGGTGCAGAGCAAAACTTAGATTCAACGTTACGTTTTTTCACCTCAGCTCGTTCAGCTTATGTCTCAGGACAAGTCGTACGTGTTAGCAAAGGCACGTCAATTGAGGTAGATTGGACGCAGCCTTTAGGTGGCAAAACCATGCTGGTTACTGGCGCAAGTCGTGGTATTGGTGAAGCGATTGCTCGCGTGTTGGCTCGCGAAGGCGCTCATGTTATCTGTCTTGATGTGCCGCAGCAACAAGCTGACCTGCAAAAGGTCGCTAGTGAAATCAGTGGTTCAGTATTGACTGTTGATATTACCAGTGACGATGCAGGTGCTGAAATTGCAGATGCGGCAGAAAAACGCGGCGGCTTGGATGCAGTGATTCATAATGCAGGGGTGACCCGTGACAAGACCTTAGCGAAGATGGATGAGCAAAAATGGGATATGGTTATTAATATCAATCTTGCCAGTATCGCTAAATTAAACCGTTATATGCTTGATAATAATGTCTTAAATGATGACGCTCGTATTGTCTGTGTGTCTTCAATTTCTGGTATCGCGGGTAACTTAGGTCAAACCAACTATGCCACCTCGAAAGCGGGTGTTATTGGTCTAGTTAATGCGACTGCTAAGCAACTAGAGGACAATGCCAAAGGTATGACAATTAATGCCGTGGCGCCAGGATTTATTGAAACCCAGATGACTGAAGCCATTCCATTTGCTATTCGTGAAGCGGGGCGTCGTATGAACTCAATGAGCCAAGGTGGACTACCAGTAGATGTTGCAGAAACTATCGCATGGTTTGCATCACCTGCTTCTGGTGGTTTGAATGGCAATACTGTCCGTGTATGTGGTCAAAGCTTACTAGGTGCATAGCACTAGTTTCTAGGTAGGCAGGGGTAATATTTTTTATTAAGTAATTGATATTAATTGTTATTTTTTATTTACCTTACACATGCTTACGAAAAAATTGATGATAATTTGTAATAAAGCTGCCCGAGGGTGGCTTTTTTATGATAAAAACATAGAAACTTTATAATAAAAAAAATAGAAACTATAAACCCAAAAACCAGAAAAAAATTGCTGTAAAATAAGTGCTTGAACCACGCATTAAAACCACGTAGATTACTTATACTTTGGATTGAGTATAGCGCTTAGGACACTGTTGGTTGGTCAGCCTTAACGAACGACTTTAATAGCATCTCTGTATGCACCAAGAAAATTTGCTCTAGCCCCACTTAGGATTTATTATGTCAGACAAGCATTATGATGCGTTGCCAAAAGCGCATACGACCTACGCCAATATCGTTAAAAGCTTATTACCTATTGTCAATAATGGCAAAATTAGTCGAGAACAGCTACCTCAAGCGACTTATTTTGTGGATGATCTGCATATCGACCAAGGGAATTTAAACGATTATCGTAAAATTTGCGGTTTTTCTGATAATGGTAAAGTCCCAATTACATATTTTTCAGTATTATCACAAACTTTGCAAATGAATATGATGGTCAAAG
Source organism: Psychrobacter sp. FME13 (assembly GCF_014861395.1). Taxonomy (GTDB): domain Bacteria; phylum Pseudomonadota; class Gammaproteobacteria; order Pseudomonadales; family Moraxellaceae; genus Psychrobacter. The sequence goes on from NZ_RRYV01000019.1 coordinate 30,353, forward strand.
AACCGTTTCCATTTGCCATGTTGGGTTTGGTACACGTTGACAATAGTGTAACTCAGTATCGTTCAATTGGTGAGCGTGAAACGTTTGCCATGTCGGTTACCTTTGATAATCTGCGTGATCATGCTCAAGGTCAGCAGTTTGATTTTGTGACGACTGTGAAATCAGAGAGTGAAGTTATCTGGGAAGGTACTTCAACTTATTTGTCTCGTAGCAAAACATCAAGTAATAGCAAAGATAAAAAAAGCACTCCACGTCAGATAGTGGCCAAACCAGATGTTAATCCGGAAGGCGTCCATAGTATCTTTGAAGTACCAGAGGATATCGGTCGTCGCTATGCCTTTGTATCGGGTGACTTCAACCTGATTCATTTACATCCGCTATCTGCGCGGGCTTTTGGTTTTCCAAAAGCTATTGCTCACGGTATGTGGTCAAAGGCCAAATGTTTGGGTATGATGGGCGAGTTACCAGATGCTTGTACGGTTGATGTCGCATTTAAGCTACCTATCTTTTTGCCAGCAGAGGTTGAGCTTATTGCTGAACCAGTTGCAAAGCTTGAGAGCACAGATGATACTTGTGAGTTTGGGTTATATAGCGCTAAAAATGACAAACCGCATCTGTTAGGTACGGTTAGATTGCAGAGTATCGATCAATAACCATCAGAAAATAAGATAACAGATGCTCATTACAAAAGTTTTCAATAGCAAACTTAACGAATAAATTTATAATTATGACTTCATATACAGAAGTAACAAGCCCAGAAAATTCAGCCGCCAATGATCATGTTGCTCATATCAAGACTACTGATAATAGGGCTGAGACTGGTAGCACCAGTACTGACTCTGACCAAAATATTCAGGATAACGGTATCGACCTTGCTAACATTTTTGAGCCTTATTTTCGTCCTGATGCAAACACCATTGTATGTGGTGCATTGGATGATGAAAAAGTGGCAGCATTAGCAAAGTCAGGCGTTGAGTTGGTTATCAATTTGCAGCCTAATGATGAGTTGAGTTTTGATGAAGCAGCAGCTGTCGAGCGTGCAGGTATGCATTATGAACATTTGCCTATTAGCGGTGCTGCTGACTTAAAGCAGCTGAAAATATTGGCATTTGATAATATTTTACGACAGCATCACGGCAAAAAAACTGCGCTGCACTGTGGTACTGGCAATAGAGCAGGCGCTGCGATAGCCTTGCGTGCAGGTTGGCTGCGTGGGCGTAAAATGGATACAGCGATGGAACGTGGGCGTAGTCATGGTTTGACTAAGCTTGCCGAAGAGGTTCATAATCGTTTACTAGTGCCGCGTTAGAATATAATCATGTTTGACGAACGAAAAGGCGACCAAATGGTGGCCTTTTTTGTGAGTAAATAATTGATTTTACGTTGATATAAATGGGTAAAACCACGCAAAAAATGATGGTTGTCAAGAAAACGAGGCTAGAAATCACTCATGGTAAGCCAATCGTGTTTTTTGATCTGCTACAATATCCAGCGCTAAGAGACTTTGAGACTTAGCTTTTTTATAAAATAAAGCAGGGCAGTCATGAGCGAGAACAATAAAAGTAATCAGCATATGCATAACGATATTAATATTAAACTTCAGCAAGGCTTGCAGCAATTACTCACCGACTTGCAACTTGATGATGCGCCAGCAGGTGGTGCTGTGGTTGTTTATCAGGCTGGCAAATGTATTGCTCAAGCAAGTACGGGTATGGCACGTTTAGATATGTCCTGGCAACCTGATACCTTGGCCATTAATTTTTCGACAGGTAAAGGCATATTGGCGACATTGGTACATGTGTTGGTGTCGCAGCAGATACTAGATTATGACACGCCTATTGCGCATTATTGGCCAGCATTTTCGGCACAGAATAAAGGGGATATTACGCTACGTAGCGTGATGTCACACCAAGCTAATTTATTTTCCATTCAAAGTACTAATGCTGATAGTGAAGCGTTGCTGGATTGGGAGCATATGCTCAATAAAATTGCTACGATGGCAATTACGCTACCGGAGCATAGCGAGTTATATGATAGCGCTTATAGTGCTTTGGTCTATGGTTGGATATTAGGCGGTCTAATAGAAGCTGTTACCAATCTATCTTTGGCTGAGGCGTTGCGCCGTTATCTAACCGAACCTTTAGGCATTGCCGACAGCTGTTATTTCGGTGTGCCAGATAATAAAGTCAACCAAGTGGCAAAGCTGGCCAAAGATTTTGAAGTATCAGATGAGGGTAGTGAAAAACTGCGTCATAAGCGTCACAAACCAACTTTAAAGGCAGACTCACAAAGCACCTTAGATGCTTATGCTCGTCTGCCCAATTATACTTGTTGGCAGCAACAAGCTTTAGCTAATGAAAAAGTCGTAAACCCTAGTCAGGATAATGAGCAAAAAAACTTACCTATATTGAGTACCGCCCATATCAATCGTTTGTACTTTGATACGAGTAAACTGAATCTAAAAAACTATAAAGCGGCGCTCATACCTGTTGGTAAAGAAGCAATCGATTACCATAGTCGTGAGATATTACAAGCCGTGATTCCTGCGGCCAATGGGGTAGCTTCAGCACAGGCACTGGCAACCATCTACGCGATGCTGGCCTGTGGTGGTCAATGGCAAGGACAAACCATTATTGATAGTGCAACGTTTGAGCAGCTCTCTAAACCGCACGTCACAGGTTTAGACTCCGTCATGCCAGCGTCTATGTATTGGCGCTTGGGTTATCATCGACTATTTAGCCTTTGTCAAAATATCGACAGTGAAGTGGTTGATATCAGCAAGCAAGGGTTCGGGCACATGGGTTATAACGGGTCGGCTGCTTGGTGTGATCCTAAGCGTCAATTGTCATTTGCTTTTGTTCATAACTTTGACGTTACGATGCTCAATGATATTCGTCAGTTTGCTCTAACGGAGTTTGTGATTAGCTCGGTTGATACAGCGCTCAAACAGTACTAAAAAATGTATCAATAATATCAATGAGGGTTGTTTGGCGTCATTTTTAGCAGTCTTTTGGCGCTGATACCATGTATAAAAATAGATATTAAAATGACAATTGAGCAGACAACCCATAGTTTTAGAGTATCCTCCTCACCGAAAAAGCCTTGGTTGATCGCGTAAGAGAGATAATATAGCGTACCAATACCACGGATACCTAATGCTGAGATAGCATATTTTTCGGTATGTGGTAGGTTCAGTCCTGATAACGCAATCAACCCGCCAATAGGGCGTATCAACAATAAGAAGGCAAAGCTGACGATATAAACGCGCCACGTGAGCTCTACATCCGACTGCAATCCCTGACCTAAAAACATGCCAAAAGTGACCAGTACTAACGACATCAGTAAACCTTCTGATTGCTCTGCAAAATCATGAAGCTTGTGATGGTAGCTGTGCTCATGCTCCGAACGCCGAAAGGCAAAGGCTGCGACAAATACGGCAATAAAGCCATAACTATGCACAAACTCTGCTAAGCCATAGGCTAGTAGTGTCAGGGCGATGACAACGTAACCTTGAGAAATAGTAGTGTCTTGGCTATATTTTGAAAAGACGAGCTTGGCCAGAACCTTACCAACGACAATACCAACCAGTAAACCTGCGCCAATTTTCCACAGTACATCATGGGTAAACCACGACCAAAGCATCTCACTGGTGAAACGATTGCCTTCATCAAATGCTTCCGCTATTTTTATTGCTAAATAAACAAAGGGGAAAGCCAGCCCATCGTTAAGTCCTGCTTCTGAGGTGAGGGTAAATCGAGGTGCGTCTTCACCACCGGTATTCGGTGGTCCTACTTGGATACTAGATGCTAATACTGGGTCCGTTGGTGCAAGTACAGCACCTAATAAAACGGCTGCCCCAAGACTCAGACCAAACGTGTAATAACCCAATACTGCCATCGAAAAAATACCAATTGGCATGGTAATCAGTAACAGTCGTACTGTCGGCCGCCATAACTGCCAGGATAGCTCAGTATCAATCTTGATACCCGCGCCAACCAATGATACTAAAACGACAATTTCAGTCAGTTTTTCGATGACTAAGCCATTATCAATAGGATTTAAGAATGATAGTGTCGTCCAATAATAGCCCATTATCAGGCCTAAGCCGACTTGTAGCATAGGCAAAGAGATGGGCGTGCGTTTAAAGAGAATAGGAAACAACGCGCCTAATAAAAAAGCGACACCACAGACTAATAAGAATAAATTATAGTTTTCGATCATAAGAGTCACGCACGAGAGTCAGTTGATTGTTATTTTTTTATAAAAGAAAGCCCACTATCGAGCCATACTGAGGATCGATGACTAATGACTTGTCGGTCTGTCTTTTATCATGACAACAAAACATGATGGTTTCCGCAAAAAATAGTTATCAAACGACGGTCTACGTTGTTTTTTAGTGAAAAAAAGCCTGCACAATATAGGCAGGCTTTTTATAATTTCAATATTTGTGACTCTTAAAACAAACAGAGTTTTAAAGTCTGAGCTGTTTCTGTACTTAGTGTTTAGCGCTCTACTTGGCTTACGTCACGTATTGCACCAGTATCGGCACTGGTAGTCATGGCTGCATAAGCACGTAATGCAGGAGTAACGTAACGCTCACGGCTTACAGGTTTCCAAGCATCACGACCACGAGCTTCCATAGCTTCACGGCGTTCTGCCAAAGCTTCATCGCTCACTTGGATGTTGATAGTACGGTTAGGAATGTCAATATGAATGGTATCACCTTCTTCTACCAGACCAATCGCACCACCTTCAGCAGCTTCAGGGCTGGCATGACCAATAGATAGGCCAGATGTACCGCCAGAGAAACGCCCATCAGTCAGTAGCGCACATTTTTTACCCAAACCTTTTGACTTCAGGTAAGTTGTTGGATAAAGCATCTCTTGCATACCTGGGCCACCTTTAGGGCCTTCGTAACGAATGATTACTACATCACCGGCAACGATTTGGTCATCCAAGATAGCTGCAACGGCATCATCTTGCGATTCAAATAGACGCGCGCGGCCAGTAAATACCAAAATACTGTCATCAACGCCAGCTGTTTTTACCACACAGCCACGCTCAGCAATGTTGCCATACAGTACTGCTAAGCCGCCATCTTGTGAATAAGCATGAGTAACGCTACGGATACAGCCTGATTCGCGATTAACATCGAGATTAGACCATTCTTTGGATTGTGAAAAGGCTTGTGTCGTACGAATACCACCAGGTGCAGCAACATATAGTGCTCGCGCTTCAGCATTGTCTGGATTCATGATATCCCATGTGTCGATGGCTTCTTTCATCGTTGCACTATGGATAGTTGGGAGGTCAGTGGTTAGTAAGCCTGCACGGTCAAGCTCAGCAAGCAATGCCATTACGCCACCAGCTCGGTGCACATCTTCCATATGATATTTCTGTGAAGCAGGTGCGACTTTAGAGAGGCAAGGCACGCCGCGGCTTAGACGATCGATATCGGCCATTTTAAAATCAACTTCCGCTTCATTGGCCGCTGCTAGCAAATGCAAGATAGTATTGGTTGATCCACCCATCGCGATATCTAAGCTCATGGCATTTTCAAAAGCCGCTTTGGTCGCGATAGAGCGTGGTAGCACTGAGTCATCATCTTGCTCATAACGGCGTTTGGCCAAAGAGACAATCGTACGACCAGCCTTTAAGAACAATTCACGGCGCATCGCATGAGTTGCTAGTAATGAGCCATTACCTGGCAATGATAGCCCTAATGCTTCGGTCAAACAGTTCATTGAGTTGGCAGTAAACATACCAGAGCAAGAGCCACAAGTGGGGCAGGCTGAGCTTTCGATGGCCAAGACATCTTCGTCACTGATATTATCGTCAGCAGCATCCATCATCGCATCGACTAAATCAAGCTTACGAATCGCATTAACTTTATTGTCAGTGGTATGTGTACCGTTGCCACCATCGTTATTGTGGCTTTGTGCGACAGTACTGGCAATGACTTTACCGGCTTCCATAGGTCCGCCAGAGACGAACACAACAGGAATGTTTAAGCGCATCGCTGCCATTAACATGCCTGGGGTGATTTTATCGCAGTTAGAAATACAGACTAAAGCATCTGCGCAGTGAGCATTGACCATGTACTCGACAGAATCGGCAATTAAGTCACGACTTGGTAGCGAATACAGCATACCGCTATGGCCCATCGCAATACCATCATCGACAGCAATAGTATTGAATTCTTTGGCCACGCCACCTGCCTGCTCAATCTCACGTGCGACCAGTTGACCTAAGTCTTTTAAATGCACGTGACCTGGTACGAACTGGGTAAATGAGTTGGCAATAGCAATAATAGGTTTGCCAAAGTCGCCATCAGTCATGCCAGTTGCACGCCATAGTGCGCGTGCACCTGCCATATTACGACCACCGGTAGAGGTTTTTGAGCGATAATCCATGTGATATTCCTTACAAATAGGCTAGGTTCGTTAAAATGTGCAGCATCAGCCGTGATGTCAATAGTGTGCTTTTTATACGGTTTGAGGACTAGTGAATAATACTAGGTCGCTACCATACCATTAGCTATGAATAGCTGAAAATAATTCGCTGCTTGTGATAAAAAATAGGACGGATAAGTACTACTCCAAACGTTCTAATATGGCTGTTTCAAACCAAGGTAGCTCGGCTTTATCTTTGTCCAGTTTGGCGATAATCGCTAAAGCATGAGTGGCCGGTAAAAGCTGATAGTCTGTACTGGTCTCAATCGTTAATATCGATTCCGTGCCATTGTGTTGTTCGTCGATACTAATTAAGGGTTGACGGTTGTTTTTATAGAGTACATCTATACGGCCAAAAAACTGCCAATCTTTAAATGCGGTAGTGAGCGCGTCTGTTGCCTCTTTAGTATAAATTTGCTGTGCGTCTTTGCCCGTATTGGTCCAATGCAGCCGTACAGCCAATTGCAATGTTTCACTGAATACGACCAGTGAGCCGACGACCTTTACCTGCCAAGGGTTAGCAAGCAGTGTGGCATCAATCCCGATGAGCTTAGCAGCTGCTTGAGCCGTCATCGGTGTGTTAAATTGCGCTAATAGAGCAGGTGTCAGTGGATGTGTTTGTTTGATACTGTCTTCTAAGCTGTCATAATGATACAGAAAAGGTAGCGGTAAATCTTGAGTGACGGTTTTTTTGCTGATTTTACAGTTATGAATTCGCCATGCAATGGTTTTGTCAGTCAGTACGTCTGCTAAAATAATACTGTTTGGCGCAAGCATTTGAGTCGCATTCTGCGTGCTTGTTTGTTCAGTATTACTAGCAGATATCATATCATCGGATGTGGTCGTTGATAGTGTGGTATCAAGATGTACATTAGCGTAATTGTTATTTGATTGAGAGGTCAAAGTAGGCGAGTTCATAAACATGGTGTTATTAAAATAGAGGGTTAATATAACATTTTAAGGGCATGGCTCGCCAATAAATTGCTTAATTGTTAACGTAATTTACTGGTATTATTTTTTATAGTGAGCATGGTAGTAACTTGTGCTTAGCCTATATTTCGTCCACTATATTACGCACGCTTCAATCTGTTTTAAACAATAAACAGGGCGTGTTGAACATTCAAATGTGGTGCTGGCAGTGACTATTTTTTAGACAATATGCAGTGAAATTTTTGATACCTAGTCATTCTAGGTGAAACAATTTCGCCATGTATTGGCAAAAAAGAGTACTGCCCTCCACTCGAGCATAGCTCTCGCCTTGCAAACGGGCAAAGCAGTGCTTTGCTGGATCCGTTCTCAAGGCTGATGCTAAAATCACCCCAAACGTCGTTACAAGCCTAGTTAAGGTCTCGACATTATCGTCGGCTTGCGCCTAGTTTGGTGCAATTTTAGCGATCAGCAGCCCTAATATTTGAATGTTCAACACGCCCTAGTAACGACAACATTACATTGAAAGGAATAATAATGACTGATATTAATCAACAAGCCACAGCGTACGATGACAACAATATTTTTGCCAAAATGCTAACCAGTGATATTCCGTGTCATAAAGTGTATGAGGATGATAAAACCCTAGCCTTTATGGATATCATGCCGCAAGCGGAAGGTCATGTATTGGTAATACCGAAACAAAAAGCTGTTGATTTGGCCGACCTTGAACCAGAGTATGCAGCTGCTGTTTTGATGACATCTCAAAAAGTCATGCAGGCGCAGCGCCAAGTGTTTGCGCGTGAAGGAATTATTCAAATGCAGCTAAATGGTGCGCAAGCAGGGCAAACAGTGTTCCATTATCATGTACATCTTATTCCTACCAATATCCATGAGCTAGGTCATCATGCTGCTGTAATGGCCGATCATGAGCAGTTGGCCAAACTTGCCCAACAACTAGCTTCTGCTATTACTGGTTAGTATTTAATACACCATATTCGTTATTAGTTGCTTTTAATAGCGATTATCAGCCCGGTATGAAAAAGGTCGCCTGCAAGCGGCCTTTTTTGTTATTTGGTAATAGTCAGGTAACAAATGTTAAAATAATGTTACATCTTAGGTCGAATATTAGGGTCATCACGATAAATATGCTACATATAACCGCATGTTGTTCCATTGTTATTTTAATAGGGTGTGTATAGAATTCAAATCAGGGGCAACCAGATAAAGACACAAGCAAGCATTACCGCCGCTGCATAGCTATCTTTGAGCTTATCATATCGCGTGGCAATGC